>NZ_JAMXYB010000008.1:0-87367 GCF_024129495.1 Acinetobacter sp. S4400-12
GGACTAGAGTTGTGGGTTTTGTGTGGTAACTCAACTGATGGCTCTAGTCCTTCTGTTTTTCAAGTCCATTTCTTATCCGCGATTCGGGTTACTTAAGTCTGATAAGGCTGTTTTATTAGGTTCTGGGTCGTTTAATGGCGTTGATACAGATAAATTTTATCCTATTGAATATGAGCAAAAAAAAATACTAAGAAAAAAATGGAATATTCCAGAAAATGATTTTGTTATATGTACTATTGGAAGAATTTGCAAAGATAAAGGAATTATTGAGCTTAAAAATATCATTGAAAAAAATAAATTTACTAATAGTAAATTTATTTTAGTTGGTCGTATCGAAGATGAGCTTTCTAGACGCACTATTGATGATTTGAAAAAAGACTCTAATTTTTCTTATTTTGAATATACATTAGATATTCATGAAATATTTCAATTATCAGACTTGCATTTATTTTTGTCTCATCGTGAAGGTTTCGGTAATGTAGCTATTGAAGCTGCTGCCTGTGGTACTCCAACATTTGCTTATAATATTGTAGGAGTTAAAGATAGTGTGAAAGAAGGCATTTCGGGTAAGCATTTTAAATTTAAAGAAACTGAAGAAATTCTTTATGCAATTGAAAACTTGAAAAACTCTAATATAAAACCTTATCCAGAATGTGCTTCTTGGGCTAAAGAGAAATTCCAACAGGAAAAAGTATGGGATAATTATTTAAAATTTTATTTAAGTCTTATTAATAAAAGGCAGTAATCATGATTAAACGTATCCTAGATATAATTATTGCTTCAATTGCTTTAATTATATTATCTCCCCTATATTTTTATGTTGCCTATAAAGTAAGAAAAAACCTAGGTTCACCTGTTATATTTCGCCAAGTACGTCCAGGTTTGAATGGTAAACCATTTGAAATGATTAAATTTAGAACTATGACAGATGAGCGTGATGAGAAGGGTACTTTATTGCCGAATGAGCAACGCTTACCGAAATTTGGAAAAATGTTACGTGCTACCAGTCTGGATGAAATGCCAGAACTATGGAACGTGATTAAAGGTGATATGAGTATTGTGGGTCCACGCCCGCTACTGATGGACTACTTGCCTTTATATAATGAAGAACAGGCCAAACGTCATAAAGTACGTCCCGGCATGACCGGTTATGCACAAGTCAATGGACGAAACTCTATTAGCTGGGAAGAAAAATTCAAATTGGATACTTGGTATGTAGAAAACCAGTCAATCTGGTTAGATTTTAAAATCATGTTTCAAACAGTAAAAAAAGTATTGGTTAAAGAAGGGATTAATCAATCTGAAGAGGTGACTATGACGCGCTTCCTAGGTAATAAAAAAGATGGGCAGTAATTTAAAAAGTTTATATGCAATTTATGGTGCAAGCGGTTTTGGTCGAGGAATCATGCCACTTGCACGTGAAAAGTTGATCACTGAGAATATTCAAAATTACGAGCTTGTATTTATTGATGATGGTGAAAATAAACAGGTTGTCAATGGACATCAGGTTTATAGTTTTGAAGAATTTCTTAGATTAGATGCTACTGATAAATATGTGGCTATTGCGATTGCCAATAGTCATGTTCGTGAGAAACTTGTTCAAAAAATTGATCTATATCACTTGAAGCATTGGTCGGTCATCGCGTCTACTATGATTGCCATGGATGAAGTACAAATAGGTGAAGGTGCAATTTTATGTAATTACGTACATTTTACTTCAAATATTAAAGTTGGAAAATTTTTCCACGCTAACTACTTTAGTTATGTAGCCCATGATTGCATCATTGGCGATTACGTCACCTTTGCTCCCGGGGTGAAATGCAATGGTAATATCCATATCGAAGACCATGCCTATATTGGTACAGGTGCCGTGATCAAACAGGGTACACCTGACAAACCTGTGGTGATTGGCAAGGGTGCCGTAGTCGGTATGGGCGCTGTCGTCACCAAAAGCGTACCACCGGGCGTCACGGTGATCGGTAATCCGGCACGAATTCTAGAGAAAAAATAAGCTTTTCAATTTTAAAAATTCAGGACACATCATGTTAAATACTGTATTTGAACCATGGCCAAGTTTTACTCAGGAAGAAGCGGATGCAGTTTCCCAGGTTTTATTGTCGAATAAGGTCAACTACTGGACCGGACAGGAATGCCGTGAGTTTGAAAAAGAATTTGCCCGGTTCGCAGAAACCCGGTATGCAGTGGCATTGGCCAATGGAACCGTGGCACTCGATGTTGCTTTAAAAGCCTTAGGGATTGGCGCAGGGGATGATGTCATTGTCACCTCACGCACCTTTCTGGCCTCGGCCAGTTCCATTGTGACCGCGGGAGCAAATCCAATTTTTGCTGATGTTGAGCTGGATTCACAGAATATTTCTGCTGAAACCATCCAAGCAGTACTGACCCCAAATACCAAAGCGATTATTTGTGTGCATCTGGCAGGCTGGATGTGTGATATGGATCCGATCATGCAGCTGGCTTCCGATAAAGGCCTGTATGTGATTGAAGACTGTGCACAGGCACATGGGGCGAAATATAAAGGCAAGTCGGCCGGTTCCATCGGTCATATCGCAGCTTGGTCGTTTTGTCAGGACAAGATCATGACCACAGGGGGGGAAGGCGGTATGGTCACCACCAATGATGAAGAGCTGTGGAAAAAAATGTGGTCCTATAAAGACCATGGCAAGAACTTTGACAGTATTTATAATAAACAACATCCGCCGGGTTTCCGCTGGCTACATGACTCCTTTGGTACCAACTGGCGCATGATGGAAATGCAGGCGGTGATCGGTCGTATCCAGTTGAAAAAGATGCCGGAATGGACGCGCAAACGTACTGAAAATGCTAAAAGAATCTTGGCTTGTTTTGAAGATAGCCCTTATTTTACAGTACATACACCGGATGCTGACTATACGCATGCTTGGTATAAATGCTATGTGCAGGTCAATACAGAGGCTTTACCCGCAGACTGGTCACGTGACCGGATTATGGCAGAAATTAATGCTCTAGATGTACCATGTTTTAGTGGATCTTGCTCAGAAGTGTATTTGGAGCGTGCATTTGATGGCACAGCATGGCGTCCTCAGGAGCGTCTCAAGAATGCCCAACAACTGGGTGAAACCAGCTTAATGTTTTTAGTTCATCCGACCTTAACAGAAAATAATATTCAGGCATCTGAGCACAGCATTCGTCAGGTGATTAGTCGTATATAACTTTTTAACAGCTTAAATATATAAAATGTGCAATCAACAGTGCATTTTATATATTTGTTTAGCTTTTAGCCTGCTTTTTAGCTAAGAGTTGCTTAAAACTTATAAATAAATTTGAGAAGACATCTCACGTGAAATCAATCATCCTACCTTTAGTCGAATCTCCTCGTACTGCCAAAAAGATCTTCCTGGTAGCACTTGATTTTTGTATTTTCCCTGTGCTGATCTGGCTATGTTATGCCATTCGCCAGTTCGATCTGGGCGCAGAAGTGGTTCCCAATATCCCTTTTGGTGCGCTTTGGGTAAGTGCAATTGCTGTCGTGGCCCTCTTGGTGAGCGGAAGCTACCAGTTTATTGTTCGTACGTTTAATGAATTTTTTATTGTTAAACTCGGGCTGGCGACCATTCTGACCGTAACAGGCTTGTATTTACTGGCTTATAGCACCCATGCTTTTATTCCAACATCCATCCCCCTGATGTTTGGCTTTATGATGTTTGCCTGGGTCTGGTTGAGTCGCGGGGTAATTCGCCTGATTGTCCGTTCCTATTTACAGTCCGGTATACCCAAAAAAAGAATTGCGATTTATGGCGCAGGGGATGCCGGGCAGCAAGTGGCAGCCACCTTGTACCGTTCCGATGAGCATTTACCGGTATTTTTTATAGATGATAATCTTTCTTTAAGTGGGCAGAATATTGGCGGAATACCCGTCTATACGCCCCAGGTTGCGCTCAAATGTCTGGCTAAACTGGGTATTGATGAAATTCTGGTTGCCCTGCCTTCGGTTGGGCGTAGCCGTAAAAGTGAAATTATCAAGTTTCTGGAACCGGCTCATTTAAAAATTACAGAAATTCCCGGGCTAACCAAGCTGGTCAATGGTGAAATTCGCGTTTCTGATATTCAGGAAATCGATATTATTGATTTGTTAGGCCGTGATCCGGTACCTCCTGTGGCCGAGTTACTGGAAAAAAATATTAAGCATAAAGTCGTGATGGTCACCGGTGCTGGTGGATCGATCGGTTCAGAACTCTGCCGCCAGATTATCAAAAATCAGCCTGCCAAAATTGTGATTTATGAACTGACTGAATTCGCCCTCTATAGTATTGAAAAAGAGTTACGCCTCACCGCCAGCTGTGAAATTATTCCAATTTTGGGTTCAGTCTTAGAAGAAGCCAAACTGGAACGCGTCATCGAGCAGTATCAGGTACAAACGGTTTATCATGCCGCTGCCTATAAACATGTGCCACTGGTTGAGTGTAATCCACTGGCGGGCTTAAAAAATAACGCCGTTGGAACTGCCTTTAGTGTGAATGCTGCGGTGAAGAAAGGCGTTGAAACCTTTGTGTTAATTTCAACCGATAAAGCCGTACGTCCCACCAACGTGATGGGGGCGACCAAGCGGATGGCCGAGCTATATTGTCAGGCCATGGCGGAAGCTCAGGATCAGACCCAGATCAGTATTGTCCGTTTTGGTAATGTGCTGGGGTCTTCGGGCTCAGTGGTGCCGTTATTTAAACAGCAGATTTCCAAAGGTGGCCCGATTACGGTCACTCATCCCGATGTCACCCGTTTCTTTATGACCATTCCCGAAGCCTCTCAACTGGTGATTCAGGCCGGTGCGCTGGGGCAGGGCGGAGATGTCTTCCTGCTGGATATGGGCGAGCCGGTACGGATTCAGGATCTGGCCCGTCAGATGATTGCTCTCAGTGGCCTGAAAGTGCGAGAAGCTGGCAGTCAGGCGGGCGATATTGAAATCCAGTACTCGGGTTTACGTCCTGGCGAAAAACTTTACGAAGAATTACTCATTGATGCAGATAATACCGAAGTGACACAACACAGCCGGATTTTACGTTCTTATGAAAAAATGTATCCTCTGGATGAATTATTGCAGGTTTTTGAGCGCTTTAATGCGTTAACTGCAGTGCAATCGGATATTGATTGGGCATTAAGCCAGCTGGAGCACTATGTTGATGGTTATCAACGTGGTAAAGAAGTGAAAGTGAATTAAAATATTGAGGTCAGGTTATTCCATATGATTAAGAAGGCGATTTTACCTGTTGCAGGTTTAGGTACCCGTTTTTTACCGGCCAGTAAATCAATTCCAAAAGAAATGGTCACGGTGGTTGACCGTCCTGCAATTGAATATGTGGTGAAAGAAGCGATTGCTGCCGGGATTGAACAGATTATTTTAGTCACTCATAGTTCCAAAGCATCGATTGAAAATTATTTTGACCGTAATTTTGAACTTGAAACCACCCTGGCGCAAAAACAGAAAACCGATTTGCTGAAGGAAATTACTGAAATTTTGCCGGCGGGCGTGAGTGTGACGAGTGTACGTCAGCCACAGCCCTTAGGTCTGGGCCATGCGGTCCTGTGTGCCAAAGCCGTGATTGGCGAGGATGATTTCGCGGTATTGCTGCCTGATGTACTGGTCAAAGATCAGCAGCAACACAATGACCTGTCCCGTATGATCCAGCATTATGAGCAGTCACAGGCTGCCCAGATTATGGTCGAGGCTGTGCCTGAGCATCTGGTCGATCAGTACGGCATTGTGGATGTCGCGCATTCGCCAGCAGAAGGCGAAAGCATCGTGATGCAGGGGATTGTAGAAAAACCGGCCATCGGAACGGCTCCCTCTAATCTGTCAGTGGTTGGCCGTTATATTCTGCCGGCAAAAATCATGCAGCTGCTGGAGCAGACTCCCAAAGGTGCAGGCAATGAAATCCAGCTGACCGATGCGATTGCCCTGTTACAGCAAACTGATCCGGTTGAAGCTTATCGTATGCAAGGCCAGACTTTTGACTGCGGGAGCAAGCTGGGTTATCTCAAGGCGGTTTTACACTATGGGGTTGATCATCCTCAACTTGGAGCTGAGTTTAAGGCACTGATTCAGGAACTGGCACAATAACAAAGGAAGATTATGAAGGTCGCAATATTAGGAAGAACCCTGTTTTCAGGGGTATTTGCTGCTCTTTTGTCTGAATGCGGTCATCAGGTGGTGTGGTGTAATAGCTTTACGGCCGATGAGCCGCCGCCGAATTTTCAGGATGAGTCCTTAAATTTTCTGCTCCAAAAGCAGGAGCAATCCCGGTTTTTAAATTATTGTGACTTTCAGCACCTGGATTTTAATCAGGATGTGTTTTTTCTGAGTTTTAATCCGACTGAAGAAACACTGGCCCTCCAGGTGGTCGATACCTTAAGCCATGCCTGTTTGGCGCATCCGAAACTGATGATTAATGCATCTACCTTGGGCTTACAAGGCACACAGCGTTTTCAGCACTCTCTTCCCAATGATGATTGGGTTTATCTACCTGATATTATTCAGGAAGGTAATGCTGTGCAGAGTTTTGTACAGGCTAGCCAACTGATTGTAGGCTGTGACCGTCAAGAAGTGCAGCTCAAAATTAAAGAACTGCTCAGACCTCTATTTCCGCGTGCCCAGCAATACCTGTTTATGCCGATTCTCGATGCAGAATTTACCAAGCTCAGTATTTCCGGCATGCTGGCGACCCGCATCAGTTATATGAATGATCTGGCCCGGGTTGCCGAAAAACTAGGCATTGATATTGAGCAGGTCCGTCAGGGCATGACCGCAGATAGCCGGATTGGGGCTGCCTACCTGTTCCCGGGCGTGGGCTTTGGCGGTGAAAACTTTTCTCATGATATCCGCACGCTCACCCATGCTGTAGCAGACTCGGGAGTGAAGAGCCAGTTGCTGGGGCAGGTCTGGGAAATTAATGAGCAGCAGAAGGAGTTTTTATTTCGCAAGCTGTGGAATTATTTCCGGGGAGATTTACAAGGGAAAGTGATTGCGATCTGGGGGGGGGCCTTTAAGGAAAATACCCCGAGTATCCAGCAGTCTCCGGTGCATGCCATGCTGGAAGCCTTATGGGCACAGGGAGTGACGGTGCAACTGCATGATCCTCAAGCCTTGGCCAATATCCAGTCTCGATATGGTACACGAGATGACCTGATTTTATGTGAGGATCAATATCAGGCCGCTGAAGGAGCACATGCCCTGTGTTTGCTGACTGCCTGGAAACAATACAGCAGTCCGGACTATTTGCACTTAAGTAAACTGATGCAACATCCCCTGATTCTGGATGGACGTAATCTCTATGATCCTGCTTATAGCAAGGCGCGTGGTTTTAATTATATCGGGGTGGGACGCTAATGTTAGATCAGCTGAAAAATCCTCAAACAGAAGACCTGTATAAAAAACTTTATGCAGTTAAAAATGAAATTGAATCGCTACATTTAAGACAGCTGTTTGAAGCAGATCCGACACGCTTTAAGCAATATTCCCTGCAGTTTGAACAGGTCATTTTTGACTATAGTAAACACCGGATCAATCCGCAGGTAATGCAGCACCTGATTCAATGGGCAGAAGCCAACCATCTGCGCTCCTGGATTGGAGACTTATTTTCAACCCAGAGCATCAATTATACTGAACAGCGTGCTGCTATGCATTGGGCTTTACGCCTGCCCAAAGACGATTCGCGACATGCCGAGCAGGCCGCAGAAGTGCATGAGCAACTGGACCGCATGTATATGCTGGTCGAGCAGATTCATGCAGGACAGCGCCGGGGTGCCACGGGTGAAGTCATTCAGGATGTGGTGAATATTGGCGTCGGTGGATCAGACCTGGGACCGTTAATGGTGACGCATGCCCTGTCCGACTTTAAATATCCGTCTGCCCGGCCGCTAAATGTACATTTCGTTTCGACCATGGATGGCAGTCAGTTATCGGACCTGCTGCATCAGCTGCGTCCAGAAACCACCCTGTTTATTATCTCTTCCAAGTCTTTTGGAACGATTGATACCTTATCTAATGCCCAGACGGTGCGTTTATGGCTGGAAAAGGCACTGGGACAGCATCCTTATATTTTGAAGCATCATTTTATCGGGGTATCTACCAAGCCTGAAAAAATGACCGCATGGGGGATTGCAGCAGAGAACCAGCTACTGTTATGGGATTGGGTCGGTGGACGTTATTCTCTCTGGTCCTGTATCGGTTTGCCTATTGCCTTAAGCATCGGGGTCGAGGGTTTTAAACAGCTGCTTGCCGGTGCTTATGCAGTGGACCAGCATTTTCAGTATCAGCCCCTGGAACAGAATATTCCGGTGCTGATGGGACTATTGGGGGCCTGGAATACCAATTTTCTGAATATTCAGACCCATGCGATTCTGCCTTATGACGGACGCTTAAAATATTTTGCCTCTTATTTACAGCAGCTGGAAATGGAATCGAATGGGAAATCGATTCAACGCAACGGCGACAAGGTGCAACTGGATACCTGCCCGATTATTTGGGGCGAAGTCGGACCGAATGCCCAGCACGCATTTTATCAGTTACTGCATCAGGGAACCCAAGCGGTCAGCTGTGACTTTATTGCACCCATTCAGCGTTATAACAGCCAGCAGTTTACCTATGCGGATAATGCAGAGTCCTTAATTGAACAGCATCATCTGGCGCTGTCTAACTGTCTGGCCCAGTCGCGCTTATTGGCCTTTGGCAATGATGCTCTGGATCAGACCGAGCTACAAAATCTGCCAAGCTACAAGCAGTATGAAGGCAACCAGCCTAGCAGCACCCTCTTATTACAGGAACTTAATCCTTATAGTCTGGGGATGTTGATTGCATTGTACGAACATAAAGTCTTTGTGCAGTCGGTGCTCTGGAATATTAATCCATTTGACCAGTGGGGCGTTGAAAAAGGCAAGGAGATTGCCAATCAGCTCCTGCCGATCCTGAATGGGGAGCAGACGGGTTTGAAGGGTCTAGATGGTTCGACTCAAGGTTTAATTCAGATTTTATTAGGAAAGCAGCATGGCTAATATTTTAGTGACGGGTGGGGCGGGTTATATCGGCTCACATACCTGCGTAGAGTTATTGACTGCCGGACATGAAGTGATTGTGCTGGATAATTTATCCAATAGTTCTGCTGAATCTTTAAGACGTGTACAGCAGTTGACACAAAAAAACCTGACATTTGTTGAAGGCGATATTCGGGATAGCCAGTTACTCGATCGGCTGTTTCAGGACAATCCGGTCGATGCAGTAATTCATTTTGCTGGTTTAAAGGCGGTAGGCGAGAGCCAGCAAATTCCACTGGCCTATTTCGATAACAATATTGCCGGATCCATCAGCCTGGTGCAGGCCATGCAGCGCGCCGGTGTATTTAAGCTGGTGTTTAGTTCATCAGCCACCGTCTATGATGAAGCGAATAGTTCTCCTTTAAATGAACAGATGCCTACCGGTATGCCCAGCAATAACTATGGTTATACCAAGCTGATAGTCGAACAACTATTACAAAAAGCCGCAATTGCAGATACGCGCTGGTCGATTGCCTTGCTGCGTTATTTTAACCCGGTGGGTGCCCATAAAAGCGGGCAGATCGGTGAAGATCCTCAAGGAATCCCCAATAATCTGATGCCGTATGTGACGCAGGTGGCGGTCGGGCGTCGGGACAAACTGTCTATTTTCGGTCATGATTATGACACTATTGATGGAACAGGGGTGCGCGACTATATTCATGTGGTAGATTTGGCCAATGCGCATTTATGCGCATTAAACAACCGTTTGAATGCACAGGGTTGCCGTGCCTGGAATATTGGTACAGGTAACGGAATTTCTGTTCTTCAGGTCAAAAATACTTTTGAACAGGTCAACGGGGTCAATATTGCATTTGAATTGGTCGGGCGTCGGGAAGGTGATGTCGCGATTTCATTTGCTGACAATACCCGTGCTGTACAGGAATTGGGCTGGACACCGCAATACACTCTGGAGGATATGCTCGCAGATAGCTGGAACTGGCAAAAGCAGAATCCAGAAGGCTACCGGTAAAAGCTGGAGCTTGAATAAAAAATGGGAGTCATAAAGCTCCCATTTTTTTTAACCCTGAATCAGCTGGGTTAGTTCATCAATATAACTTTGCATCGGGCGTGGATTTTGATCACGGCGACTTTCAATATTTAAACGCAATAACGGTTCAGTATTGGATGCCCGGACATTAAAACGCCAGGTACCAAAATTTAGACTGACTCCGTCGGTTTGATCAATTTCAGGTTTTTGCTCAGCATAATGTTCAAAGATTTTTTGGATCGTGGCTTGGGTATCTTCGACTTTAAAGTTGATTTCTCCGCTGCATGGGAATTTGGCGATCATCTCTTCTACCAGGGAAGAAAGCGATTTTCCGGTTTCCGAGACAACGCTGATGGCGAGCAACCAGGGAATCATGCCACTATCACAGTAGGCAAAATCACGGAAATAGTGATGGGCACTCATCTCACCGCCATAGACTGCATTGTGTTCGCGCATCACATCCTTAATAAAAGCATGGCCTGATTTAGACTGGATCGCAGTTCCTTGATACTGGTCGACCACATCGAAGGTATTCCAGACCAGACGGGGGTCATGCACAATTTTTTCACCCGCCTGTTTGAGCAAAAAGGCCTGTGCCAGTAAACCGACAATATAATAGCCTTCAATAAACTGGCCTTTTTCATCAAAGAGGAAGCAACGGTCAAAATCCCCATCCCAGGCAATCCCCATATCTGCCGCATGGGCTATGACTGCATCACGGGTACTGGCACGATTTTCCACCAGAATCGGATTGGGAATACCATTGGGAAAGTTGCCATCGGCTTCATGATGGATCTTGATAAATTCAACAGGAATATTGAGCGCTTTAAACTTGATTTCAAGGGCATCAATCACATGGCCTGCAGCCCCATTGCCGGCATTGACCACCAGCTTCATCGGACGGAGACTGGCCGGATCAATATAAGTCATCAGGTGATCGATAAATTCAGGCAGAATATTGTATGTCTGAACCGTGCCCTTGGTCGCAGTTTCAATAAACTGGTTGCTCTCGGCCAGCGCTTGAATGTCTTTTAGGCCGGTATCTGCACTGATTGGACGAGCATTTTCACGTACCAGTTTCATGCCGTTATAGTCCATCGGATTATGACTGGCGGTGATTTCAATCCCACCCTGTACATCCAGATGGAACGCGCCAAAGTAGACTTCTTCCGTGCCGGTCATCCCCAGATCCAGCACATTGACCCCTGCATCATTTAAGCCACGGATGGTCGCCTGTTTTAAGTCTTCGCTGCTTAAGCGGATATCGCAACCTACCACCATTGTGTCAGGTTGATAAATCTGTCCATAGGCACGGCCAATTTTATAGGCGATTTCGGTATTCAGTTCAGTCCCTAATTTGCCGCGAATATCATAGGCTTTGAAACAGGTCAGTTTAGTCATTTCTATATTCTCCATGGAAAGAAAAAGGCCAGTTTCTTGTACGAGAATAATAAATTTTCATACTGGGCCATCTTGGTCGCATTGATATTTATAGTTCCATAATAAGAGAAGAAAAAATAAAGTTTCATACTCAGACAAGAAATCAATAGTTAAATTCTTCGAAGAGCGTTCATTCTATCTCTATTTTTTCTGGAAGTTCACCATGCTGAGCTAATTTTAAAGAATAAGAAGTGAGATTGCTTTGATTGACCACCGAATCAATACTCATCCAAGTCATACAATAGCTTGAGTTGATCCGTATAAACCTTAAGAAAAAGAGCCTTCTTAAGGCTCTCACTGGCTGACTAGCTTCCCATTTTTTTCAAAAAGTTCAAAGCCTGCTGTGTATTCCCTTCGTTCAAGGGGGAGTGCTTGGGATTAAAATAGCGCATACCTGCTTTCAATAACATCTGGGCTTTCGGTACACGGTCTTGACGTGCAGCCCGTAAATAATCGCGGATTTTAAATGGTTGAGGAAATTCAGTATCTTTCTCCATAATTTGATAAATACCCAGGATGGCGAGTATCGAAAAAAGTGGAAATATAAAAACGGCTGAAGCTGTTCGCAATGTAATGCTATTGTTCATAGATCTAAACATGGCATCAGCAACTTCGCGGTGTTCGACTTCCTCTGCACCATGCCATTGCAATAACCTAAACAATTCAATTTCTATCGCAGATTTTTCAAGGGTTTCCGCATTTAATACCCAATGACCCAACACACCCGTTATATGTTCAGCGGCTGCAACCATCCCTAAACGGGTTTTTAACCAGTGTTTTTTTAATTTTTCATTTTTAAGTTTGATCCCCAAGGGATTAGAACCGATCATGTCATCAAAAATCCAGTCGAGCAGTTTCAGATAATCCTGTAAATGCTGTTCAACGATGTGCAACTGGCGATTGACCAAGGTATGACCGTAGCTATGGCTGGCTTCTTGTTTGATAAAGGCAATGGCTGCTTGTTTGAGTTTTTCATCTTGAATATAAGGCAAAGCCTCACGAAAAGTCTGACAGAACCAACGCTCAGGTGCAGGTGTGATGGGATGAATGACATTCAATATATTGGATGCAATCGGGTCATCCTTGATCCAGTGTAAAGAGCTTTTGGAGAAATCAAAGACTGGACGTCTGGGAATAATGGTATGCGTTTCGCTAATCAGACTTTTCATGGTGAAGTCCTTTTATTATTTTTGCGTAAGGATATTCAGTCCCATTTGAGGACCAAAGCGTAGGAATGTTGGAATCAAACCCTTACTGCCTTTGGGGTTTAAACCCTGGCTGATCCGCTTAAATTGCATCGCATGCCAGGCCAGCTGTAAATAAGCATCGACAGGTTTATAACCAATAGAGGGTACACTGGTTTGAGCTTGTACCGATTTACCTGCCAGCACCTGTTTTGCCAAATCCGGTTGCATTGCAAAAGGGCGTGCCATACCGATCAAATCAACGGTATTTTCGGCAATCAGTTGCTGCATGGTACTGTTTTGACGGATTCCACCCGTAAGCATCAATGCAAGCTGACTTTGCTGCCTTAATGCTTTTGCATAATCAATAAAATAAGCATCTCTTTGTGCCTGACGGTCCGCTGCATAACCCAATTGTGCCGGCGATTCATAATTCCCGCCTGAAATTTCGAGAAGATCAATGCCTTCTGCTTCCAGAGCTAACGCAATTTCTAAAGATTCCTGTTGGCTTAATCCACCTTTTTGAAAATCTGCGGAATTCAGTTTGACACTTAAAATCCTGTCAGCACCAATTTCCTTACGAACGGCTCGTACAGTTTCAATCAGGATACGACGACGATTTTCAGCAGTGCCGCCCCATTGATCGGTCCGTTTATTTGCCAAGGGGGATAAAAATTGCGAAATCAGATAGCCATGCGCCGCATGGACTTGCACACCGTCAAAGCCTGCTTGTATTGCCAATTTTGCAGTTTTAGCAAAGCGTTGAATCTGTTCTAAAATTTCAGCTTCGCTCATGGCTTTTGGAATACGGATAATATTCATTGCAGGCAGGTCTAAACCTACAGCTGATGGGGCAACAGGACGTTTCAGCAAAGGTAACACCGCAACACGCCCGGGATGGTTAATCTGCATGATGATTTTGCCACCATTGGCATGTACTGCTTTTACCCATAAGCGATATGACTGTAAATGTTGATCATTTTCAAGAATGACATTACGTGGCTCAACCAGACCTCGATGGTCAATCATGACATTGCCGGTGACCAACAGACCTGTACCGCCTCTTGCCCATACTGCATAAAGTTGCTGTAAATCGGTAGTCGGTACCCCAAAACGATCAGCCAATTGCTCACTCATGCCTGCTTTTGCAATACGGTTTGGAATACTGATCCCACATGCCAGTTTTAACGGTTGGGCCAGAACATTAACTTCTACATTTTCTTTTGCATGCTGATTCATAAAATTCATCTGTTTATAGTCGTTTTTTTCAAAGAATACGTGGGTTAAATTGTCGTAGTAAAAACAGCGGTGTTCTTAAGCGTGGCAGCTGGATTGGTGGAATGAAACCACCCGATAAGTCCACCCGGTGCAAGCGTGCCTCAACCACATTTCCCAATCCCATATCATGCAATGGGTCATTCTCATTGCCATTGAATTGGAGCTGCATTTGGACTTGGCGGACTTCAATAGGATGTTCGATGGGAGTAAAACGGATTTCTTTGGGAATGCCTAAGCCTAAACCGCCTGAAATATTGCGATGTGGTAAACCTAAAATGGGCGGGGCATGAGCTAATACAGCGCCCAACTCCGCCTTCATTTCAATTAAAGTAGAGCCTCGGCGTGTCGCTTTGGTGACGATATGTGTACCCGTATTGTGCCAGTCGATTTCACCGATTTTTTTCGGGTAGCCTAACAGTTCACGGCCAATAATCATCGCTCTGTCATCGTCCAAAATCATCCACGGACAGAAAATGCCGTATTTTTTACCGACTTTGATATGCACAAATAAACCGGCTTCGTGATAGGCACCTGTATACACATTGTCAGGAAAATAAGCGCAGAATAAATCGGCACGATAGGGTTTTGCCAAAGTCATGCCAGAGGGTAACCATTTCGCCATTTTCTTCGGATCGACTTCAACCACTGCAGTCAGATATTGGGCATTGTGGTAAATTTTCTTGCCTAAACGGGCCAATGCCAAAGGCGTTTTTATATCCTGAATAAACTGCTTCATGATTTTAATCTCGAAAAAACATGTTTGAGAATCGGCAATAAGATCACGCGGGGGGTATAACGCCCGCCAACAGTTTGGACTTGAGCCAGTAAGCCCGGAATCACAATACGTTTATTACAGCGCATGCCCTCAATGGCCTGTTTTGCCACGCGTTCAGCACTGACCCACACCAGTTGACCACCAACCCCCTCAATTTTGCTGATGCCTGCTGTTTCGGTAAATTCTGTACGGGTCGGACCCGGGGCAAGTAAAGTACAACTAACACCGGTGCCTTTTAGCTCACTATGTAATGATTCAGCAAATGAGTTTGCAAAGGCTTTGGTTGCTGCATAAGTTGCGTTGGCCGGTGTAGGTTGATGTCCAGAGGTTGATCCCACAATTAAGATTGCACCTGATTTACGTGCAATCATTTGAGGGAGTACAGCGATGGTTAAATCATGGACGGTGACGGCATTGACTTCTACTTCTTCTGCTTCACGTTCAGGATCGAGTTCCTGTAATGCACCAAAGGTCGCAAAGCCTGCGTTATTACATAAAACTGAAACCTGAATAGTAGTTAAAAACGCCTTCAACTTACTTCTTGCCTGACGATCAGCCAGGTCACAGGGATATAAATCGACTTCGACGGCGTGTTTTTGTTTCAGGCTGTGGGCCAGTTGTTCAAGCTTGTCAACGCGACGAGCCACCAGAAGCAATGAATAACCCATTTTTGCAAATTGTTTGGCCAGCTCCTCACCAATCCCTGATGAAGCACCGGTAATCACCACTCTAAAATCTGAATTTGCTTTTGGCAGTGCCATAAGAATATCTCTTCAAAATAATAGATAGAGTATTCATCGAACAGAACTTGAGCGTGAGATGGACTTGAGCCATACTACTGATCAATTTGGGACAAAAAAATTAAAAGCAAAAAGATGAAAGATCCTTTTCTTCTAAATAGTGCCAGTATTCCAGTTTCCTATGCTGTTATTTTGCTTGAAATCATGGCGAAAAAAGGGATAGACAGTACCGACCTGCTCAGAAAAAGTAGAATTCCACACCAAGCTTTACTACAGGATAGAATTACCCCGAGACAATGGTCACGATTGGTTTGGGAAAGCTTGCAACTCACTGATCATGATGGGCTTGGTTATGAATATGGGGTAGCACTTCGGTTGACAGCTCATGGTCCTATGGGATTTGCCCTGATGAGTTGTGCGAATTTAAAACAGGCCATTGAACTGGTTTTACAGTTTTTTACGATGCGTTTGCGACATTATCAAATTACTTTTCATGAGAACTCAAATCAGTCTTCTTTAGAAATTACAGAATTACATCCCGTTATGGCGAGTCAGGCGGAGCAAATTTTCATATTAAGACGTTTTTTTTATGAATGCATAATGATTGGGGCTGTACAGGCTGCTAAGTTTCTAACACATGAGGATTATTCAAAAGTAGGTATAGACTTTGACTGGTCTGAACCCAACTATCATGCTAAATACCGGCAGATGCTCCCCACTATTCAATTTAATCAGCCGAATAATATGATTCATTTTGAAACGGAAATGTTATATGTACCAATCTACATGGCCGATCCAATTGCCTATCAGCAAGCATTGCAACAATGTAAAATCGAACAGCAATATTTCGTCATTAAAATCAGTGATATAACTTTGCAAGTAAAGTCTAAACTCATTTTAACGCCAAGAAAAGGTTATCCAAGTTTAGAGGAAATTGCAAAAAGTATGGCGGTTTCAAGTCGTACACTTAAACGAAACTTACACAATGTAGGGACAACCTATTCCAGTCTTTTGGATGAAATTAGATTACACGATGCAAAAGACTTACTGATGAAAAGTGATATGAGTATTCAGCAAATTGCCGAATATTTAGGTTATGAACAACCCACCAATTTTACACGTGCTTTTAAAAAATGGGTGGGGACTTCACCTTCGGAGTTTAGAGAAACTAAGCATTTTTTGATATCTATATGACTGGTATATCTGAAAGCTAGGCAAAAGCGAGTCGAGCCATTTAATCAGACAGTGCTTCATTCTATCTTTTCTATTGTACGTAAGGCATTGAGAGTATTTGAATATGTGCCTTGGACAGCAAGTTTAGGTATTGTTGAATTATATGTATCTATAAAAAATCGCTGGTTATGATTTGATCGTGTTTCTCAAATCTAGAGTGAGGGATTCCAATTGACTCAGCAGTATGATCATGGGCCTAAGTAGGGTCAAAAGTTTTGACAGCCTCCTAAGCGCGCAGCGAATAGCGCTAGGTTCACAGCAATCTAATTTAAAACCTTATTAAAACAAGTAAAAGCTGTGAACTTCGCGGAAATAGTTGTGCTACTTAACTCAGGTTAAATCCTTCATCTGATGGCTTTAGAAGATCATTCTCAGGCCTGCGCCATACCACCAGCCTTGTTCCGAGTCTGTACTCTCCTGCCAGGCTGTTTTGTCATCTCCCTTAGCATACTGATAGGCAATATCTACATAGGGCATGACTTTTTTATTGATTTCATACCGGGTCTCCAGCCCAAGAACCGCGTGACTTAGGCCAGTCTTTTTGGCATTGCGTGCCTGATCCTGCAGCACCACATCCAGTTCGGCATAAGGTTGTATAATCAGCTTCTGGCTGAGTAGCAGATCACGCGTTGTTTCCAGGCTGAGACCGACAAAATCATCTTCGCCAATATACAGATATGCATCGGTTTCAAAAAAATAGGGCGCCAAGCCATGCAAGCCAAAGACAGCATCCAGACGTTCTACCTGCTGGCCTGTAGAAGGAGCAGCCAGATTTTCCTGACGATAGCGTACGCCGGCCTGAGCATCCCAGAAGTCTGAAATATTGCGACTATATAAAGTCTTGACATCATATTCAGCCTGTGCAGACTCGGCCTTGTCCGCATGGAGCTTGAGTACCAGCTTGTTTTCATCAGTCCCGATCCGTAGTTCGTTGTCTGATTTTAATGCGCCATCCCCATCTGAGTTCAGTTGCCATTTCTGGTCCAGTACCAGCCGGCTATAAATCTGCCCACCGTGTTCTTGACGGTGATCATGTGTGCTATCCGAAGCGTTGATCGCCGGCTGCCTTTCGGGTTGCTGCGGTAAGGTGACCAGAGGAGCATGAGCTGTCTGCCCGTGATGATGAGGTTCATTGGCTGCCATGGTGGCGAAACTGGCCAAGCTAAGGGCA
The DNA here is from genome assembly GCF_024129495.1 of Acinetobacter sp. S4400-12. Classification (NCBI taxonomy): domain Bacteria; kingdom Pseudomonadati; phylum Pseudomonadota; class Gammaproteobacteria; order Moraxellales; family Moraxellaceae; genus Acinetobacter; species Acinetobacter sp. S4400-12. The sequence continues at coordinate 17,894 of NZ_JAMXYB010000008.1, forward strand.
GTGCTTAACATAGATCTTAACAAGAGGTTAGTGGTGTGCATGGTTCTCTCCTTGCTCGGCTGCCAGTTTAACTGTGGACTTCGGGGAAGCAGTGGGCGCTGATGCTATAGTGTCATCGACCTGCGCCACAATCAGCTTGTTCATCATCCCGGCACTCATGTGATAGAGCAGATGGCAATGAATTGCCCATTCTCCCAGTTCGTCAGCAGTTAATAAGGTGGTCACCGTTTTTCCTGGCGGTACGACTACCGTATGTTTGTTGGGCATCATTGAGGAAGACTGGCCATTTTCCAGCTGCATAAACATGCCATGTAAATGCATGGGATGCGCCATCATGCTGTCATTGATAAATTTCAGGCGGATCCGTTCACCAAACTTGACCTGCAGTGGTTCAGCCTCATTGAACTTTTTACCATTAATGGTCCAGATATAGCGCTCCATGGTTCCACCCAGACGAATGACCAGTTCACGCTGTGCGGGGCGGGTATCCGCTTGGGGAGTCAGGGCTTTTAAGTCACTATATTGCAAGGCTTTATGCCCAACAGGTGTGGAGGCATTGGCCCAGCCATACACCGGTTGTGATTCTGGGGCAGAAGCCGGAGCATCATGATGTTGGCTGTGTTGGCTGTGTGCATCTGCCGCTGGGCTGGTCTGATCAGCGTTAGCTGCAGTATGTTGCATAGACGAGTGTTCACTGCCTTGCATGTTGCTGTGTTCCTGGCCATGCCCCATATCTTCCATTGTGAGTAAAGCGCGTGGGCGTGAAGCTGGCAGATGCATCGCTGTATTGGCTGGAAATGCAGCATTATGCAGGCTACCAATCGCAAAACCAGAACGGTCAATAGATTCGGCCTCAATCTGGTAATGGGCAGCTGTAGGCTCGACCACCACATCATAAGTCTCTGCCGTGCCGATACGGAATTCATCGACTTCTACTGGCTGCACCGGTTGGCCATCTGCACTGATCACAGTCATTTTCAGATGCGGAATACGCACATCAAAGAAAGACATGGCGGAGGCATTGATAAAACGTAGCCGGACTTTTTCATTCGGTTGGAATTGTCCCGTCCAGTTTTGTTGCGGGGTTTTTCCATTCACCAAAAATGTATAACCCGTGACATCTGAAAGATCGGTTTTTAGCATGCGCATCTGGTTCCACATTTTGCGGTCCGACCAGGTTGCTTTAAGGCCATCACGTTTGACCTGTTTCCAGACATCGCTCAGGGTTTCACGCTGGTTTTGATAATACTCGGCTGATTTTTTCAGATTATTCTGAATTTGCTGGCTGCCCTGTTCATGAAAGTCTGACAGCATGACTACATATTCGCGTTCGTTTTTTTCATGTGCAGGAAGCGCTGTTTGGGCTTTGGGATAAATCACCAGAGCACCATATAAGCCGTCCTGTTCCTGACCTTTGGAATGGGCGTGATACCAGTAAGTACCATGCTGGCGAACCTTAAAGCGGTAGGTAAATTCCTGCTTGGGCTTAATGCCCTGAAAACCGTTAAATCCAGGCACACCATCCATCAGGCCAGGCAAAAGCAGCCCATGCCAGTGAATCGAGCTATCCTGATGTTTCAGGTTGTTTTTGACATGAATCACTGCGTCATCGCCTTCTTCAAACTCAAGCAGTGGCGCAGGAAACTGGCCATTGACACTAATCCGCTGCACGGTTTTACCCGTGAGATTGACCGGACTTTCATCAATCACCAGATGATATTCTTTCACAGCTGCAAATATGGCAGACGGCGACATCAGCGAGATGCCCAGATACAGGTATTGGGAAAATTTAATCAACATAACTTTATCCTTCATTTAATAAAAAATTTAAAAAATCAGGATCAAGCTTTGGGTGGACGTAAAATTTCCTGCCAGTAACCGGCGAGATGCTGGGCGCTATAAATGGGGAGGGCGGTTTTTTCTGCGAACTGGATATTAAAGCTGTGCAGTTCAGGCGGATGCATATTTAAGCCCGTGATCAGGCTTTGACAGGCACTATAGCCACAATCCAGACAGTCCTGGTGCGTGGCGATTCCAGAGTCACAATGGCTCGAGGCAAAGGCCTGCAGTTCATGAGCTGAATCCAGAAACTCATGATTGGCTGCCATTGGCATTGTATGAGTGGTGGTTTTAGCAGGCAAGATCAGGTGCATGGTTTTGGTCGATGCTACAGACACGCCGCTCCAGCCGATGGCAAATACCATCAGCAGCATCAACCAGAGCTGTTTTACAAACCGTGTGCCGAACATTGACCTTATCTTGCTGCATACTGAAGCCATAAAAGCATAAGCATAGTTCTGCAAATTAGCAAATCTGGAATTGCATGATTTTTGTGAGCATGGGCTAGAGAGGGGGGCTTTAGGCTTTTCTCTTAAGTCATTGAGCCGGTTTCCTCACACTTTTTGCAGTCTAAGAGCAGCCCCAGTTTTTCCTGACGGCCCTGCTCGGTCATTACCCAGGGACGGTTTTGCCAGGGGGGATTGTGGCGTACATGCTGCCCATGCCCACATGCCAGTTCTGCCACCCAGTGATGATCTTCATCTAGGTGAAAGCCGATAATTGCCTGCTGCATTGTTACCTTCCTTTTATCCCAAGAACTCTTTGTATTTATACAAAACAAGTCATGCAAAATCACCATAAACAAAAGAATTCACACAGGCTATACTGCTCGCCAAGTCATTTTTAAAAAGAGCATAGACACATGCGCGTACTTGTTGTGATGGACCCCATCGAAAATGTAAACCTGAAAAAAGATTCCACTATGGCGATGCTATGGGCCGCGGCACGTCGTGGGCATGAATTAGGGTATGCATTACAGCAAGATTTATATATCGATCAGGGAAAAGCCTTTGGCCTGATCGCGCCATTACAGGTGTTTGAAGACTATGGGCACTATTATGAGCTGGGCGAAAAACAAAAAGAATCGCTGGCCAGTTATGACGTGGTGTTAATGCGTAAAGACCCGCCATTCGATATGAACTTTGTTTATACCACCTATATTCTGGAGCAGGCAGAACGTGAAGGGGCGTGGATTATCAACAAGCCCCAAAGCTTACGTGACTGTAATGAAAAGTTGTTTGCGACCCAATTTCCAGAACTGCAGGTTCCTACCTTGGTGACTTCACAGCAAAGTCTGATCCGTGATTTCCTGAAGCAGCATGTGGATGTGATTGTAAAACCGCTAGACGGGATGGGGGGCACCGGGATTTTCCGTCTTTATCAGGATGGGATTAATATTGGTTCAACCATTGAAATGCTGACCAATAATGGCACCCAGCCGATTATGGCGCAGCGCTATATTCCGGAAATTGTCGATGGTGATAAACGTATTTTAATGATTAATGGTGAACCGGTGCCGTATTGTCTGGCCCGTATTCCACAAAATGGGGAAGTGCGCGGTAATCTGGCTGCAGGCGGCCGTGGAGAAGCCCGCCCACTTACAGACAATGATAAGGCCATTGCAGCGAAAGTTGGTCCATTTTTACGTGAAAAAGGACTGGTTTTTGTTGGACTGGATGTGATTGGCAATTATGTCACAGAAATTAATGTCACCAGTCCCACCTGTATTCGTGAGATTGATGACCAGTTTGGCACGTCGATTGCGGACGATCTGTTTGCCGTACTTGAAGCCGGTCGGGCCAGTCAGGTTTAAATGCGAATCTAGGAACTTAAAAAGAGCCTGAAATCAGGCTCTTTTTTTTATTGGGCAGACGCTTAACTCACCCCACTAATAGCAGCGTTGTTAATATGCCTAGCAGGGAAAGACTGGCTGAAATTATGGGCCCTGTTAAAATTCAGTGTGTCCGGTGGGCGGATGCGTTTTAAAATAGCGGGTGCGTATACAGCAAGGCTAAGAAATCCGATCCCTTCAATAAGGCAGAAAAATTATAAAGCTGCGGTTGGTTGAATCTGGCGAGAAACCGGCCTGAGTAAAGCTCCGGCCTAAATCCTGTTGAGTGATGGGAATGACTGCAGAGAGGTTGGCTACAATACGGGCGCCAAATAGCCGGCCAAAATAATCCATACATCACGAATTGATAGTGTTGACATCGCTAATGCGTTAATCCATTTAGGGTCTGTTGGCAATTCATTTATGCTCATTCTCTTGGGCGGTGCACCAAGCGATGCTTTGTTTTTGTTCTTGTAACTAAAACTCTCTCAGATTTCGCTATGAAACTTGACCCTAGTCTCTTCATTTCAGGCCTCATCTGTTCAGGTTTAGCTTATCGCGCAATCTATGTATGAACTGCCAACAAACCCTAAGCAATCGAGGAGTGAGTTGAGAAAAACTGATAACGTATGAAGAACATGAAGTATGAACGAAATTTATATTTTTTTAAGCCTTAGCGCAGCAAGTCACTAGGATGACAGAGACAATAAACTGTCCAGAGAAAACCTTGCAGAACCAAGTCATCGTCTCTTTATACCTATAACTCTCTTCGTCAGAAAATAGTTTAAAATGATCATGATACTTCACTGAAGTCTAGGAAAAAGTGCAGACCTGATAATAAAACTAGTTTAAACTTTCAATTCGCATGAAAAAAACAATTAAAGGCGTGTTGAAATAAAGTAAATATCCTTTCAAGGCCTGACGATTGTGATTACAATTGATTGCTTAAAATCAGATTTCCTGTTCCATTTTTAGTATTGAAGAATTAGACCGTGACTGACGCTCAACAAAAACAGCCTAAACATGTCATGATGATGGCCGCAGGTACGGGTGGACATGTGTTTCCAGCGTTAGCCGTTGCAAAAGATTTACAACAACAAGGCATTCAAGTGTCTTGGTTGGCGACTCCGGCAGGCATGGAAAACCGTCTATTAAAAAATCATCACATTCCTATTTATCAAATTGATATTCAAGGGGTACGTGGTAACGGTTTTGTTCGTAAAGCCCTGGCACCTTTTAAAATTTTAAAAGCCACTTTAAGTGCCATGCAGCATATGAAGCGTCTGAAAGTCGATGCAGTCGCTGGCTTTGGCGGCTATGTGGCCGGACCGGGGGGACTGGCGGCACGTCTTCTGGGGATTCCGGTGCTCATTCATGAACAGAATGCGGTCGCTGGCTTTACCAATACTCAATTATCGCGTGTGGCGAAAACTGTATGTCAGGCCTTTCCCGAGACTTTCCCGGCACAATCCAAAGTGGTAACCACAGGCAATCCGGTACGCAAGGAAATTACCGAAATTTTAAATCCGTCCTGGCGTTATCAGGAGCGGGAAAAAGCCGGTCAGCCGCTACGGATTCTGATTGTTGGCGGCTCTTTGGGGGCACAGGCCTTAAATGAGCGGGTACCCGAGGCCCTGAAACAGTTGCAGATGCCTCTAAACATCTATCATCAGTGTGGCCAGAATCAGGCCGAGGCGACCCGGGCACGTTATGCCGATGCACCGGCTCATCTGCAGGTTGACGTCCAGCCTTTTATTGAAGATATGGCCCAGGCCTATAGTGATGCCGACCTGATTATCTGCCGTGCGGGGGCCTTGACGGTAACGGAAATTGCAACTGCCGGTGTGGCGGCGATTTTTGTGCCATTACCAAGTGCCGTTGATGACCATCAAACTGCAAATGCAAAATTCCTGGCCAATCTGAACGCAGCTAAAATCTGTCCGCAGGCCAGTATGACGCCAGAAAGTTTAACAACCTTATTAGAGTCGATGCTGAACCGTCAGTTATTGATGGAGATGGCGGTCAAAGCACGTTGTCAGGCTCAACCCGATGCGACCCAACAAGTGGTCCGTTTCATTCAAGAATTGTAATCCGAGTAAATTATGTCTCCAACCACGCCAGCTGAACAAGCAAAGAAATTAATTAAAGTGCCGGAAATGCGCCGTATCAAACACATACATTTTGTGGGGATTGGCGGTGCAGGCATGTGCGGGATCGCGGAAGTACTCAAAAACCAGGGTTATAAAGTCTCCGGTTCAGATATTAAAGCGTCTAAAACCACCGCTCAGCTGGAAGAAAATGGCATCAAGGTCTATATCGGCCATACAGCGGACAATATCAAGGGTGCCAATGTCATCGTGGTGTCTACAGCGATTGACCAGGAAAACCCGGAAATTAAGGCGGCGATTGAGAATCGTATTCCGGTAGTGCGCCGTGCAGAAATGCTCGGGGAACTGATGCGTTACCGTCATGGGATTGCAGTCGCAGGTACCCATGGCAAAACCACCACCACCAGTCTGATTACCTGCATGCTGGCTGAAGAAAACATGGACCCGACCTATGTGATTGGCGGTCTGCTGAACCGTACGGGGGTCAATGCTGCTTTGGGTGCGAGCCGTTATATCGTGGCAGAAGCAGATGAATCAGATGCCTCTTTCCTGCATCTTGAGCCAATGGCAGCCGTTGTGACCAATATTGATGCCGACCATATGGATACGTATGGGGGCAGTTTCGATGTGCTCAAAGATACCTTTATTCAGTTCCTGCATAAGCTGCCATTTTATGGTCTGGCCGTGGTGTGTGGCGATGATGCCAATATCCGGGAAATCATGCCGCGTATTGCGCGTCCGGTGCTGACTTATGGTTTTAATGAAGATAACGACATTCGTGCAGTCAATGTCAATCAGGACGGGATGCGTACGCATTTTACCGTATTGCGTAAAGACCGTGAACCTTTAGACGTTACCGTCAATCAGCCCGGTCTGCATAATGTCTTGAATGCCTTGGCCGCGATTGGTATTGCAACGGACGAGGGGGTCTCTGATGCTGCAATTTGCCGTGCTTTGGAAGGGTTTAGTGGAGTCGGTCGGCGCTTCCAGGTGCAGGGTGCATTTGAGATCGACGGTGGTGATGTCCAGCTGGTCGATGACTATGGTCACCATCCCAAAGAAGTGGAAGCCACCATTAAAGCTGCACGTCAAAGCCACCCGGACCGCCGTCTGGTCATGATGTTCCAGCCGCACCGTTTTAGCCGTACCCGTGACTGCTTTGATGACTTTGTCGATGTATTGTCACAGGTCGATCAGCTGTTATTACTGGATGTCTATCCTGCCGGAGAAAAGCCGATTGTGGGGGCTGACAGTCGTGCCCTGGCGCGCAGTATCCGTTTACGCGGTGAAGTTGAACCAATTTTAATCGATACGGTTGAGGGGAATCTGAGTCAGGTGATGAACAAGGTCTTGCAAGCAAATGACTTGTTATTAACCCAAGGCGCAGGTAATGTGGGAGCCATCTCGCTCGAACTTGCCCAGAATCATTTATATGTAAAATAATCCGTCTGATGTGGCGAGATTGAATAGATCAGATTGAAAAAAGTTTAAGGATATAAACGTGTCAAATGCTTCAAAATTTGGAAAAGTAGCCGTATTGCTGGGTGGTAAATCTGCAGAGCGTGAGGTTTCTCTAGATAGTGGTACAGCTGTATTTGAGGCACTTGTGCGTTCAGGTGTTAATGCTGAGCGCTTTGATCCGCAGGAACGTAGCATCACAGAGCTGGTCAATTATGATCGTGCTTTTATTGTGCTGCATGGCCGCGGTGGTGAAGATGGTCAGATTCAGGGTGCGCTGGAATGGTTAAATGTGCCTTATACCGGCACAGGGGTGCAGGGTTCTGCCATCGGTATGGACAAGGTCAAGACCAAGCAGGTCTGGCAGGGTTCGGAGCTGCCGACAGCACCTTATCGTATTGTGACCAAAGACTCGAATCCTGAAGAAATTGTGGCAGCTTTGGGTCTGCCGCTGATTATCAAGCCGGTGCATGAAGGCTCCAGTATCGGCATGAGTAAGGTCGAAAAAATTGAAGACTTTAGCGAAGCTATTGTGAAAGCGACTGAGCACGATGCAGTGGTCATGGCAGAAAAATGGATTACAGGACGTGAATTTACCATTGTTTTGCTCAATGGACAGTCTCTGCCAGTCATTCGCCTGCAGCCTCCTAAGGATGTGGCTTTTTACGACTATGAAACCAAATATAACCGCAATGATGTGGAGTATGGCATTCCGTGCGGCTTGACAGAAGCAGAAGAGCAGAACTTGCAGGTGCTGGCACTTCGTGCTTTTCAGGCAGTGGGTGCAAGCGGCTGGGGACGTATTGATGCGATGCAGGATGAACAAGGCAATTTCTGGTTGCTAGAGGTGAATACTGTCCCGGGCATGACCAGCCATTCTCTGGTGCCTAAAGCAGCAGCAGCAGTCGGCTACAGTTTTGATGAGCTCTGTGTCGCGATTCTGGAACAGACTTTAACCGGTGCGGCATACTAGACTATGGCTCAACTTCCTGCATCCATGCGCCGTAAACGTGCTGCGATTACGTCAATTCACGATAAGCCACCAACGCCCAAAGAAAAGCTGACCAACTTCGGAGGCTGGGTATTCTTGTTGGTGGCATTGGTGGTCTTGGCTTGCGGGATTTTTGGGCTGTATAATGTAATGACCCATGCCGAAACTGCTGAACTGAAGGTGGCCGGCACCCGTTCAGCGGCTGAGGAACGCCAGGTCATGCAGCATATTGCACCCTTGATGACCGAAAACTACTTTAGTTCAGATCTGGAGAAAATCCGTGATCAGGCCTTGGAACTATCTTGGGTCGATCGGGTGGTGGTCTCACGTGCCTGGCCGGATGCCATTCGGGTACGGGTCATGCCGCATCATGCGATTGCGCGCTGGGGTACCGGACGTCTGCTGAGTGACAGTGGTATCATTTTCTCGGAAGTCACGCCAAAAAATTATTCTGAGTTACCGTTGCTGCATGGGCCCTCTACACATGCCAATACCATGATGCGCCGTTATAATGAAATTAATCAGTTATTCTTACCCCAGGGTATTCGTCTAAAAGAACTCTACTTAACCGAACGAATGACCTGGTTTATGCAATTTGATTCCGGCTTGCGCGTCATTGTTGACAAAGACCAGACCATGAGTAAGCTGCAACGTTTGAGCCAGTTGGCTCAGAGTGATTTAAAGCCGGTGTGGTCCAGAATTTCTGCCATCGACCTGCGCTATCGTAATGGATTGGCTATTCAGTGGAAAAATTCGTCACCTCCTAAAATTGTAAATGGTGACTTTATTGTAACCATTAATGACACGGGCGTTGAGAATTAGGTCACACTAAAGCCATAATGATCGGTTTTAAAAATTAGAGGCCTTAAAGCCATAAATCTAACAAACACGTAATGGTAGTAGTTAATAATGAATGAAGCTGTTCCCTCGGTTGTGGCGATTGACATTGGGACACACAAAGTTTCAGTTTTGATTGGTAAGGTACATGCGCCAGACAATATCCAAGTTATTGGTATGGCGACCGCTCGTAACCGAGGCATGAATAAAGGGAAAATTGTTAGTCTCGATAAAGTCATTACCGCCATTAAAAACGCCGTACAAGAAGCAGAAGATATGGCCGAATGTCGTGTCCACTCTGCCTGGGTCTCAATTCCGAGTGCGGAATTAAAAAGTTTTTATGCATCAGGCCGTACGAATATCGATAATAGCGAACACTCGATTACCACCAGCGAAGTAGTGCGGGCGCTAGAACTGGCCAAAGCCAGTCATGTCACCTCAGACTATTATCTGGTCAGTGCGGTGCCGCTCGGCTTTGAGCTAGATGATTCCCCGGAATGGGTACTGAATCCGATCCGTATGTCTGCACACAAAATGGTCGGACATTACCATTTAATGATGTTGCCAATCAGTACTATGCAGAATATTGATCGCGCGTTAAAAGGGGCCAATATTGGTGTAGAAAAAATGGTGATTTCATCTTTGGCGACAGCTGAAGCCAGTCTGCTTAAGGATGAAAGAGAATATGGCGTATGCTTGGTAGATATTGGCGCAGGAACCACCAATATCGCCGTCTATCTGGATGGGCGTCTGGCTTTAACGCATACCTTCCAGCGTGGCGGAGAACATGTTACCCGTGACATTGCTGCCGTATTGCAAACTACCACGGAAGAAGCCGAACGCCTTAAATTGTTATATGGCTGCGTGGATCTGAAAGTGGTGAAGCCGGAACATATGATCCAGTTCCAGGGGATTGATGGCCCGCAGACCATTAGTCGGATTGAACTGGCAGAAATTATTATTGCACGTTATGAAGAAATTATAGGCATGGTTCGCGAGGAACTGGTGAATAGCGGTGCATTACAAGGCCTGTATCATGGTGTGGTACTAACCGGAGATGCCAGTCATATTGAAGGCATGGTGAGTTTCGTCCGCCGCAGTATGGGCGTCTCAGCGCATCTGGGTAATCCGCCAGTCCAGGTTTATGCCGATGAGCAGCATCAGGCTGCACTACGCCGTTCGCAATATGCCTCGGCAGCAGGTTTGCTGATGTTTAGCCAGAGCGATACGCAAGATACCATCGTTGAACCGGACGAAGCAGAACAATTATCACTGGCACGACGTGTCAAAAGAGCTTGGTTTGGTTTTAACGATACTTTGAAGTCTATTTTTTAAGTCGACTTTTTTTGTGAATATTGTTGAGAAGTTGTAGCTAATCGGGCAGATACTTGACAAGTTTAAGCTTGAGCAGCATTCTTAAAAACAATTTTATTAAGATTAAGGCAGTGTACGGGCTTAGTGACTGCCAATTATGAATTAGGAATTTTATAGGTCATGGCCTCATTTGAATTTTTTGAAGACGATCATAGTGATAGCAATGGTCAAGCCCGTTTCACTGTATTTGGTGTAGGTGGCGCGGGTGGTAATGCTGTTCAGCACATGTTGCAGTCAGATATCCAGGGCGTAAAGTTTGTTTGTGCAAATACAGATAAGCAGGCGCTTGACCGCATGGAAGCCGAATTCAAGATTCAGCTGGGTGAGCAAAGTACCCGAGGTCTTGGTGCTGGTGCAAATCCGCAAGTCGGCCAGACAGCAGCAGAAGAAAGCCGTGAACTGATCCGTCAGCAGCTTGAAGGTACCGATATGGTATTTGTCACAGCCGGGATGGGCGGTGGTACAGGTACGGGTGCAGCACCGGTGGTGGCTGAGATTGCCAAAGAAATGGGTATCCTGACGGTAGGTGTGGTGACCACGCCCTTTAACTTTGAAGGTAAACGCCGTCTGCAATCTGCCGAAAAGGGTATTGAAGCGCTAGAGCAGCATGTAGACTCCCTGATCATTATTCCCAACCAGCGTCTATTGAAAGTCTTCCGTGATATTTCAATGAAAGATGCATATAAAAAAGCCGATGATGTCCTGCTCAATGCAGTACGCAGTATTTTTGATTTAGTGGTACGTCCAGGTCACATTAACCTTGACTTTGCCGACTTGAAAACCGCTATGAGCACCCGTGGTTATGCCATGATGGGTGTCGGGCTGGGCCGTGGCGAAAACCGTGCACGTCAGGCAGCAGAGCAGGCAATCCGCAGCCCATTGCTTGACAACGTGACGATCATGAATGCTAAAGGCATCCTGATTAACGTGACTGGTGGGGATGATGTAACCTTCGGTGAAATCGAGGAAATCACAGATGTAGTGAACCAGATCGTTGATCTGGACGAAGGTCAGGTATTTTATGGTACGGTATTTGATCCGGATGCGCGTGATGAAATTAGTGTGACTGTGATAGCAACGGGTTTAACACGTAACTCTGCTGACTCGGTAGAACCGGTAAAACGTAGCACGGCACAGGCTACACGCCCAAATGCTGCGCCACAGGCTGTAGTTGAAGATGATGATGTTCCTGCGATTCAGCGCCAGCATCAAGAAGGAGCGGCAGTGGTGAATACTTCTTCAGTTTCCAGTCCACGTCCTACCCCAATGAGTATTCAGGATTATCTTAAAAATCAACAGCGTAAGTAACATGTAACATTATGTGTTTACGATGTTTGCACATAAAAGGTGGCTTTTAGGCCACCTTTTGTTTTTTATCAATGGCCAAATATGCTAACGTATAGCGGTTTTGTTGATGAACAGATGAAAGAAGCATGTTGAAACAGCGTACCCTACAACGTATCGTGAAAGCGAGCGGAATCGGTCTTCATAGTGGGCAGAAAGTCATGATTAACTTTGTGCCACACTATGCCGATGGGGGAATTGTGTTTCGTCGTATTGACCTGAATCCGCCGGTCGACATTCCTGCTGATGCTTTATTAATCCAGGAAGCCTTTATGTGTTCTAACCTGGTGCAGGAAAATGCCAAGGTGGGCACGATTGAACATGTGATGAGTGCCATTGCGGGGCTGGGAATTGATAACTTGATTATTGAAGTTTCAGCTTTCGAAGTGCCAATTATGGACGGAAGTGCAGGACCTTTTATTTATCTGCTCATGCAGGGCGGTCTGCAAGAACTGGATGCGCCAAAGAAGTTCATCAAGATTATCAAGCCAGTAGAAGCTTTGCTGGATGATAAACGGGCAGTTTTTAGTCCACACGAAGGTTTTCAGCTGAATTTCACCATTGATTTTGATCATCCTGCCTTTAAAAAAGAGCATCAGTCTGCCAGTATCGATTTCTCCACAGAAACCTTTGTCTATGAAGTTAGTGAAGCGCGTACTTTCGGCTTTATGAAAGATCTGGACTATTTGAAAGCCAATAATCTGGCACTTGGTGCCAGCCTGGAAAATGCCATTGGCGTAGATGATACTGGGGTGGTTAATGAAGAAGGCTTGCGTTTCTCGGACGAGTTCGTGCGTCACAAGATTCTGGATGCAGTGGGAGACTTATACTTGCTGGGGCATCAGATTATTGCCAAATTCGATGCTTATAAATCTGGCCATGCCTTAAATAATCAGCTTTTACGCAATGTAAAAAGCGATCCAGGTTGCTATGAAATTGTAACATTTGATGACGCAACTCAATGTCCAATCCCCTATGTCCAGGTCACATAAGTCGTTGTCTTTATGTTAGTGTGTAAAAAAATAATAATGCTATTGTGATGGCGGTCACATGAATTTCAGCGACAAAATTATTACATTTAATTGCGATGTTACTTTTTATTGCTTGCCAAACGTAACAAAGCTTGGCTAAGCTTAGGGTCGCCTATAAAGTCGGCAGCATTACGAAGTAATTCTTGTGTTTCCGGATTTAAAGTTTTTTTAGATTTCTCTAGTACCGGCTCCGCTTGCACAGGACTTCGCAGGCAGACCTGAATTTTAGTTAAATCTTTTAATTCATTTATTTGAGAGAGTTGTGAAACATACTGTTTTTGAAGATAAGCCAGTTGACTGATCATGGCTTGGTTCTCTCCAGTAATTGTTAACACACCATTTTGATAGCAAGCAACTTGCCATTGTTCCGGTTGAGGCAATAAGGGTTGTATGAGTTTCGTAAGTTTCTGCCATGCAGTTACTTGGGTTGAGAGAAACGTAAAGTTTCCTGTTTTGATCTGTTTTCTTGTTTTTTGAAAGACGTTGACGGGTTCTGACATATACATAATTCCTACATGTTTATGGCTTAATCTTATGCGCTTCTTAAAGTGGATATCAAGGAAGAGAGCTTCAAGAAACTCGATTAAGCAGTTTAGAGAGGTTTTTTATGCATACGCGACGTATTTTGTTGGCATTTTCTTTAGCGGCATCGGCTGCTTCGGTAGCATTCGCAGACTTGGTGGACTTAAGTCAGGAAAATAGCTCAACAGATCGTATCGAGCAATTGACGCGTACTCTTGCACAGGGCGCTTATACTCATCCAGATGACATTGATGTTCCTGCTCAGACCAAATTAAATATTCAGCTGCGTGAGAAGCCTGTCGAGCTGAATAATCAAACCATTGCACAAAAATATGGTCGCTCTTCGGCTCCATCCAGAGCAGCTTCTGTCAGCAATCCGTATTCCTGGTTAATTGCCCATCCCCTTCCAAATGCACGTGTAAGCTCAAACTATGGCGGTCGTACCATGGGAGGGCGTGCTGAAAATCACTCAGGTTTAGATTTGGCAGCGCCAAGCGGTACACCCATTTATGCCACAGGTCCGGGTATTGTGACCAAATCAGGCTGGGGTACAGGCTATGGTCAATATGTGGAAATTAATCATGGCAATGGTTACCTCACTCGTTATGCACACGCATCGCGTCTGATTGCACGCGTGGGAGATCGCGTAACAGCAGGTGAACATATTGCAAACGTTGGCTGTACAGGTCGCTGTACGGGTCCGCATTTACACTATGAAGTGGTTAAAGACGGTCAGCGTAAAAATCCATCTACTTATTTGGCAATGTTACCTTAAGTCTTTGACTCGATTGTTTTAGCTTAATCTGACTTACAGTTCGTTCTGCCTCCAAAAAGCGGTTAGCTCTCAAAGTTCTTCAATATATAAATCGAATTGAGGAAACTTTAGGCTCATCGCTTTTATGTTTTATATTATCATCTGAGATGATACGTGCAGTATATTAAATGCACGTTATTGACCATTTTTTGTTGTATTGTGTAATAAAACGTCAATAGGTATTTAGCTGCTAAATAGTAGCTCTAGGGCGCATTCAGCTAGGGCCATACCTGCCCAAGTCTAAATTATGATACATATAAGTAATTAGGTTAGGCTTTTAGGAACGGTAGAATTATGGCGTTTTATGGCGATACAGACGCGCAAGAAACCCAAGAATGGCAAGAGGCTTTTGATTCGGTTTTACAACACGTAGGCACCGAGCGCGCAGCATTTTTATTAGAAAAACTTTATCAGCGTGCAATTGCAAAGCATGTTCCTATCCAGCGCTTGAATACTCCTTATTTAAATACGATTTCGGTGGAAGAACAACCTGCCATGCCGGGCGATGCGGATATGGAGCGTCGTATTCGGGCCCTGATTCGCTGGAATGCGCTGGCGATGGTTTTGCGTGCCAATAAGAGTGGTGATGACCTGGGTGGTCACTTGGCCAGTTTTGCTTCCTCAGCAACTTTGTATGATGTCGGCTTTAACCATTTTTTCCGTGCCAGCAGTGACCACTTTGGCGGCGACATGATCTATTATCAGGGCCACTGTGCACCTGGTATTTATGCGCGTTCTTTCCTGGAAGGCCGGTTGACTGAAGAGCATCTGAATAACTTCCGCCGCGAAGTGGGCGGTATTGGTTTACCGAGTTATCCTCATCCGTATTTGATGCCGGATTACTGGCAGTTCCCGACCGTCTCGATGGGTCTGGGGCCAATTATGTCCATTTATCAGGCACATATTCAGAAATACCTGATGAACCGGGGGTTGATCAAAGAAGAAGACCGTAAAGTGTGGGCTTATCTAGGCGATGGTGAAATGGATGAGCCGGAAAGCTTAGGCGCAATTTCTCTGGCTGGTCGTGAAAAACTGGACAACCTGATCTGGGTGGTGAACTGTAACCTGCAACGCCTAGATGGTCCGGTGCGAGGGAATGGCAAGATCATTCAGGAGCTTGAGTCATTATTCCGTGGTGCAGGCTGGCGTGTGATTAAAGTCGTTTGGGGACGTCACTGGGATCCGTTACTGGCCAAAGACAAGTCTGGCGCACTGAAAGCCGTGATGGAAGAAGCGGTGGATGGCGATTTTCAGCGTTACCAGGTGAAAGGTGGTGCTTATGCACGCGAAAAGTTCTTTGGTAAATATCCAGAAGCCAAAGAGCTGGTGAAAGATCTAAGCGATGAAGATATTGATAATCTGAACCGTGGCGGTCACGATCCGTACAAAGTTTTTGCCGCTTATGCTGAAGCATGTACTGCCAAAGGTCAGCCGACCGTGATCCTGGCGAAAACCGTAAAAGGTTATGGCTTGTCAGAGGAAATCGAAGCGGTTAATAAAACGCATCAAATCAAAAAGATGCAAATCAATTCTTTGAAATATGTGCGTGACCGTTTCAATCTTCCTTTCACTGATGAACAGCTGGAAGAAGTGCCGTTCTATCGCCCAAGTGAAAATTCTCCTGAAATCAAATATATGAAGGCTCGTCGTGAAGCGCTGGGTGGTTATCTGCCTGCACGTCGCAAGGATAGTGAACAACTGGCGATCCCTGAGCTTTCCGTATTTGATTCGGTACTGGCGGGTTCAAATGGCAAAGAACAATCCACTACGATGGTTATGGTGCGTTTAATCTCTGCACTTCTGAAAGAAAAAGCAATTAAAGACCGCGTGGTACCAATCGTACCGGATGAAGCACGTACTTTTGGTTTGGAAGGCATGTTCCGTCAGTTGGGTATTTATGCGGCACATGGTCAGAAATATACTCCGGAAGACCAAGAACAGCTGATGCATTATCGTGAAGCCAAAGACGGTCACATGTTGCAAGAAGGGATTAACGAAGCCGGTGCCATGAGTGCCTGGGCAGCTTTGGGCACCAGTTATTCAACCAATAACCTGCCAATGATTCCGATGTACATGTACTACTCGATGTTTGGTTTCCAGCGTATCGGTGATATTGCCTGGGCGGCAGGCGATGCACAGGCACAAGGGTTCTTGCTGGGTGCTACCGCAGGCCGTACCACACTGAACGGTGAAGGCTTACAGCATCAGGATGGTCATTCACACATTCTGGCCAGTACCATTCCAAACTGTGTTGCTTATGACCCATGTTTCGGTTATGAACTGGCTGTGATCGTGCATGACGGTTTGAAGCGTATGTATGTGAATCAGGAGCGTGTGTTCTATTATCTGACCGTGATGAATGAGAACTACGAGCATCCTGAAATGCCGCAAGGTGTAGAAGAAGGAATCAAGCGCGGTATGTACCTGCTTGAGGAAGACGATAAAGCCACTGTACAGCTGCTGGGTTCTGGGGTCATTCTGCGTGAAGTGATCAAGGCAGCGAAGATTCTGCGTGAGGAATACCAGATTCATTCCAATGTTTACAGCGTGACCAGCTTTAATGAGCTTGCCCGTGATGGCATGGCCTGTGAAGAATACAATCGCCTGCATCCACTGGCAGAAGAGACCAAAGAGCCATGGATCTCCAAACAGTTGCGTGGTACAGACGGTATTGTCGTTTCAGCAACCGACCACATGCGCGCATATAGCGAACAGATCCGGGCTTATCTTCCAGATAACCGTCCATTTGTTGCTTTGGGTACCGACGGTTATGGTCGTTCCGATACGCGTGCCAATCTGCGTAGTTATTTCGGTGTCGATGCGGCTCATATTGTGGTCGCAACCTTGAAAAAACTGGCTGATGAAGGCGAAGTTGATGCACGTTTAGTGAAAGATGCGATTTCTAGCTTTGAACTTGATACCGACCGTCCGGTCGCTTGGGCACCACAGATCACGCCTGAGTTACATCCTGTGGCTGACTATAAAGAGGAGAACTAAGCATGCAAATTACGACTCCTGATATTGGGGTGGACAAGGCAACGGTTGCCGAGATTTTGGTCAAAGTAGGGGATAGCATTGCAATTGATGAAAGTATTGTTTTGCTGGAATCTGATAAAGCCTCGGTTGAGGTGCCCAGTACTTCAGCGGGAATAGTTAAAAATATTCTGGTGAATCAGGGTGATGAAGTTACTGAAGGTACTCTCCTGATTGAACTGACCGCAGAAGATGATGCTTCAAATGTGGTTGAGTCGCAAAAAGCCGATGCTACTCAAAAAACTTCAGAAAATACCCCAACCTCTTTGCCGGATCAAGAGATCATGCAGGAGCTGGCATCGCATCAGCCAAAAACGTCTGCTACGCCTGAGGCTCAAGCAGGCTCGGAAGTGGTCGATGTTCAGGTTCCAGATATTGGTGTAGAAAAAGCCACTGTCGGTGAGATTCTGGTGTCTGTCGGCGACCAAATTGAGCTCGATCAAAGCATCGTGGTGGTGGAATCAGACAAGGCAACAGTTGAAGTACCCAGTACGGTTGCAGGCACAGTAGAGTCCATCGACATCAAAGAAGGCGACACGATTAAAGAAGGGGTGGTGATTCTTAAAGTGAAAACTGCGACTTCGGCAGCGCAGGCACAAACAGAAGCACCTCAAGCCGAAGTCACTCAACCGGAAACTCAGGAGAAAGCCGTCGAAGCGCCACAAACTTCAGTAGCACCTGCTGGTGATGTGGAAGTGATGGTGCCTGATCTAGGTGTCGATAAAGCAGCTGTGGCTGAAATTCTGGTTCAGGTCGGTGATACGGTTGAAAAAGACCAGAGCATCATCGTGGTTGAGTCGGACAAAGCCACAGTCGAAGTGCCAAGCACAGCCGCAGGCACGATCAAGGCCATTCATGTTGAGCTGGGACAAAATGTCTCTGAAGGCGTTGCACTGCTGACGATTGAAGCTGAAGCGCAAGCAGAAGCTGCTCCTGTTGCAGCCAAGGCAGAAGTAGCAAAAGCAGCAGAAGAATCAAAAGTGCCTGCTACAAATGCAGCACCAGCGCCAGCTGCATCTTCTAATCAAGCAGTCGCGACGTCTGATAATGCAGACAAGCTGACCAAAGAACAGAATGCTGCCAATGCTCAAGTTTATGCAGGTCCTGCTGTACGCAAGTTGGCACGTGAATTGGGCGTGGTGTTGGCCGATGTCAAGGCATCCGGTCCGCATGCACGTCTGATGAAAGAAGACCTGGTGGCTTATGTGAAAATGCGTTTGACTACACCACAAACCGCTTCAGTTGCGCCAGCTGCTGCCGTGGCGTCTGGCTTGCCAAAGCTGCCAAGCTTTGATGCTTTCGGTGGGGTAGAGGAGAAGGCGCTGACGCGATTACAGCAAGTATCTATTCCACAGCTGTCACTCAACAATTATATTCCGCAAGTGACGCAGTTCGACTTAGCTGACATTACTGAACTTGAAGCATGGCGTAATGAACTGAAAGGCAACTTTAAGAAAGAAGGTTTAAGCCTGACTATTATGGCATTCATCATCAAGGCAGTAGCACACCTGCTACAAGAAGAGCGTGAGTTTGCCGCTCACCTGTCAGATGAGGGCAAAGCGATATTGCTGCGTAACGAAATTCATATGGGGATTGCGGTCGCCACCCCTGAGGGCTTGACTGTACCTGTGCTGCGTCATCCGGAGCAGAAATCCATTAAGCAGATTGCAGTCGAGCTTGGTGAGCTGAGTCAGAAAGCCCGTGACAAGAAGCTGTCTCCAAAAGACTTGCAGGGGGCAAACTTTACCATTACCAGTCTGGGCTCAATTGGAGGTACGGCATTCACACCATTAGTCAACTGGCCGCAGGTGGCTATACTGGGGATTTCTCCAGCTACCATGCAGCCAGTCTGGAACGGAGAAGGTTTTGATCCACGCCTGATGTTACCGTTGTCATTATCCTATGATCACCGTGTGATTAATGGTGCAGATGCCGCCCGTTTTACCCATAGGCTGACCCAGTTGTTAAAAGATATTCGTACTCTATTACTCTAGATCATAGCCTAAAACACTAACCCTGCTTCGGCAGGGTTTTTAATTTGTAAAACAGCCAGTTCTTGCTTATAATCACAGCACTTCATTGGGGAGTAGCCGCCTTTGACGCAAGTTCAAAGGGTGATGGTCAACATATTTGTCCTAAAACGGGCATGGTCATCATAGCAAAACACCAAATCAGCTTTTCTAAGCTTCTTTTGTTGGCAAGACCTTTGATTTACCCTCTGCACATTTTGGCTGGCAGGAGCGGTAAGTCATCGGTAAAACATGCCAGCCAGAGAAAAATCACATGTACGAATTCCTGCTTTCGACTGTTATTGTTGCCTTGGCCGAAATGGGCGATAAGACCCAGCTGCTTGCACTACTTCTTGCTGCACGTTTTCGAAAACCCGCTCCCATCCTGCTTGCCATTTTATTGGCGACCCTCATTAATCACGGCCTGTCTGCTGTGCTGGGGCAATGGGTCACCACAGTCATCGGACCTGAAATCCTGTTATGGATTGTTTCGATCGGCTTTATTGCGATGGCTGTCTGGATGCTTATTCCCGATGAGTTGGGAGATGAAAACGACAGTATCAATAAATGGCAAAAATTTGGCGTTTTTGGGGCAACTTTTGTTTTATTTTTTCTGGCAGAAATTGGAGATAAAACCCAGATTGCGACTGTTGCATTGGCAGCACGTTTCGATAGTGTTTTCTGGGTCATGCTGGGCACTACTTTAGGCATGATGCTGGCCAATGCACCGGCTGTTTTTATTGGAGACAAGCTGGCACATAAATTACCAATTGAATTGATTCATAAAATTGGCGCGGCGATTTTTCTGGTTATCGGGGTGGGCACACTGGTCCAGCATTATTTTTTCTAGGCCCAACAAAAGTTGTATGAATCCTGAGCTGAAAACTCAGGATTTTTTATTGCCAAATTTATCTCAAAATATTGATAAATAAAGTGATCTGTCGAGTTTTTTTGATTGTAAGTTTAACTTATTCCTTATATGTTATACGAGTTAAGAAAAAGTAATTTTAAATTTTAAAAATTGGGGATTATGAATGGCCTTCGAGCGCACCACATCGCAAGTCTTGTTTGATAATGGGATACATAAATGTATTAGTTTTACCAGTCTTGTTAAAGGCGAAGGTGTCCAGGCCAATCAATTTTTGATTTTGGACAATGAGCGCGCTGCCGTGCTGGATCCAGGCGGTGATTTAACTTATGTTCCGCTGACCATGGAGCTGAACAAATACACCCGTTTGACCAATCTGGATTATGTGATGGCCTCGCATCAGGACCCGGATATTATTACCTCCATGCCGCGCTGGCTGGTATATACCGATGCCAAAGTGGTGGCCTCTAAGCTTTGGGCGCGCTTTTTACCGCATCTGAACTCGGCCTTTATGAGTGAGCGAATGAAAGGCAACTGGCTGGATCGTCTGGTAGAACTGCCAGATCATGGTCAGGTGATTACGCTTGGTCAGTCGAAGATCGTGGCTATTCCTGCACATTTCTTGCATTCGGTTGGAAACTTCCAGTTCTATGACCCGATCGCAAAAATTTTATTCTCGGGAGATATGGGGGCCTCGATGGTGGAGGATGCATCTCGGCCGCTGGAAAATTTCGCCGCGCATATTCCAAAGATGAAAGCTTTCCATCAGCGCTATATGTGTAATAACAAGATCATCCGTTTATGGGTGAATATGGTGCGCAAGATGGATGTGGAAATGATCGTACCGCAGCATGGTACACCATTTGTTGGAAAAGAGCAGATCAAGCAGTTCTTGGACTGGATTGAAACTCTGGAATGCGGCACGGACCTTATGGACGAGACTGTATTTACCTGTCCTGAATAGGGCAAGAAAATACAAAATTTTTCTTGAGTAGAAAAACAACATTTTTTATATTTTCTCTTCACAAAAAAAATTGATGACGAGAATTTATACGAAATGTTATCTCAAGTTCCAACACAGGATGCATGTCTGAGCTGCGGCGCATGTTGCGCTTATTTCCGGGTTTCTTTTTATTGGGCAGAGGGGATTCCGATGCCGGAGCACTACACAGAACCGGTGACTGCAGTATATTCCTGTATGGCTGGAACCAATCAGAATAATCCGCGCTGCATTGCCCTTGAAGGCACGGTGGGTGAGCAGGTCAGCTGTGGCATGTATGAGCTGCGCAGTTCTTCCTGCAAAGAGGTGCAAATTGCTGATGCCCAGTGCAATAAGGCCCGTCTGGCACACAATATGATTCCCTTTATCCAGATTGGGGCAGATGAAGCGGAAAATGATGACAGTTTCGAGCGCGTCGGTTAATACAGCGGCCAACTGAAAAAGCAGGATTCAGGTCCTGCTGATTTTAAAATTCAAGCCAGTATGAAGGTGGTGAATAATAATTAACCCGTTGATTAAACAATAAAATTGAATATTTTTGTCAGATAATTAAAAATAAGTACAGATTGAGACGAATAAATTTCGCAATTACAATGAAATTTAGGGCAAGATTTGTTTATAATAGCGCACGGAAATTACCAGTGAGACTGTTATGTTGACCATCGTTCAAGACGCGTTAACCTTCGATGATGTCCTATTACTCCCTGCCTACTCTACTGTCCTCCCAAAAGATGTCTCTCTAAAGACACGCCTGACTCGCGGCATTAACCTGAATATTCCTCTTGTGTCTGCAGCTATGGATACGGTGACTGAGTCACGTATGGCCATTGCTATGGCGCAGAATGGTGGTATCGGTATTTTGCACAAGAATATGGATATTGCTGTACAAGCAGCCGAAGTACGCCGTGTGAAGAAATTCGAAGCAGGCATGGTGAAAGACCCGATTACAGTTACCCCTGAAACGACAGTACGTGAGCTGATTGCCTTGACTCAGGCGAATAATATCAGTGGTGTGCCTGTTGTTAAAAATGGCAAAGTGGTCGGGATCGTTACAGGTCGTGATACACGCTTTGAGACGAATCTTGAACAGCCTGTCAGCAATATTATGACGGGTCAGGATCGTCTGGTTACGGTTCGAGAAGGTGAGTCCAAAGAAAATATTCAGGCTTTACTGCAACAGCATCGTATTGAAAAAGTCCTGGTGGTAAACGAGCAGCAGGAATTAAAAGGCCTGATTACCGTTACAGATTTCCGTAAAGCCGAGCTTTATCCGAATAGCTGTAAAGATGATCTGGGTCACTTACGTGTCGGTGCCGCAGTGGGTACGGGGATTGAAACACCAAGCCGTGTGGAAGCCCTGATTGAAGCTGGCGTTGATGTGATTGTAGTGGATACGGCGCATGGTCACTCTGCAGGTGTAATTGAGCGTGTACGCTGGGTGAAAGCCAACTATCCACAAGTTCAGGTCATTGGCGGTAACATCGCAACAGGTGATGCGGCACTGGCCCTTCTGGATGCGGGTGCGGATGCTGTGAAGGTCGGTATTGGCCCAGGTTCAATCTGTACCACACGTATCGTTGCGGGTATTGGTATGCCACAAATCTCTGCGATTGATTCTGTGGCGAGTGCCTTGAAAGATCAGATTCCATTGATTGCAGATGGCGGCATCCGTTTCTCTGGTGATATGGCCAAAGCGATTGGTGCAGGTGCAAGCACGATCATGGTCGGTTCATTGATGGCGGGTACTGAAGAAGCTCCTGGCGAAGTTGAATTCTTCCAGGGCCGTTATTACAAGGCATACCGTGGTATGGGCTCACTGGGTGCAATGGCGGGTGCAACAGGTTCTGCTGACCGTTATTTCCAGGACGCTAAAGCTGGTGCCGAGAAACTGGTACCAGAAGGCATTGAAGGCCGTGTACCTTATAAAGGTCCAATGGGCAATATCGTACATCAGATGATGGGTGGTCTGCGTTCTTCAATGGGTTATACCGGTTCAGAAACGATTGAAGACCTGCGTCAAAATGCGAAGTTTGTGAAAATTACGTCTGCCGGCATGTCTGAGTCGCATGTGCATGATGTGACAATTACCAAAGAAGCACCAAACTACCGTGTAGGTTAATTTTCCTGCAGGGTGGTTGCTAAAAAAGCCGTCATATTCATGACGGCTTTTTTGTTTTGGTGTACAGTGTTGCAGAATGAAAAAAGGATGATGTAAATCACCCGCTAAGATAAGAAGTGAGACAAAACATGAGTTATTTTGGTACCGATGGTATTCGCGGAAAATTTGGTGAATTGCCCATTACTCCTGAATTCGCCCTGAAACTGGGCTTTGCGGCAGGGAAAGTATTAAAGCGCTACAGCCAAAAAAACAAACCATTGGTGGTCCTGGGTAAAGATACACGTTTGTCTGGTTATATTCTGGAGTCAGCACTACAAGCCGGTCTAAATGCTGCTGGGGTCTACGTACATTTGCTCGGACCTTTGCCAACCCCTGCCATTGCCCATCTGACTCGTGCCCTGCACGCAAGTTTGGGGATTGTGATTTCCGCATCGCATAATCCCTATTTTGATAACGGTATTAAATTTTTCTCGGGTGAAGGGAAAAAACTGCCCGATTGCCTACAGGATGAAATTAATCAGGAGCTTGAAAAAGAGCTGGCAATTGAAGATAACGCCAACCTGGGTAAAAGTGTACGGGTTAAAGATGCCAATGGCCGTTATATCGAATTCTGTAAATCGACTTTTCCTTACCATCTGCATCTGAATGAACTAAAGATAGTGGTAGATTGCGCCAATGGCGCGGCCTACAACGTTGGACCAGCAGTGTTCCGTGAGCTGGGTGCAAGCGTGATTGCGATCCACAACACGCCTACTGGTCTGAATATTAATGCAGATTGTGGTTCTACCCATCCTGAAAGCCTGCAAAAAGCAGTCGTGGATCATCAGGCTGATCTGGGCATTGCCTTTGATGGTGACGCTGACCGAGTCATACTGGTGGATCAGCAAGGCAACTTGATTGATGGTGACCATATTCTGTATATCCTGGCGACTCAGGCATCGAAAAAACCGGCCGGGATCGTGGGTACACTCATGAGCAATATGGCGCTGGAACTGGCTCTGGAAAAAGCCAATATTCCATTCTTGCGTGCCAAGGTCGGGGACCGGTATGTCCTGCAAGGTCTGGAAGAAAATGGCTGGTCTATTGGAGGCGAACCTTCAGGTCATATTCTGACTCTGGACAAGAGCACCACAGGCGATGCCATTATTGCTGCCTTGCAAGTTCTGACCGTCATGGTTGAGCAGAAAAAAGCCTTGCATGAACTGGTGGCTGATTTTCAACTGTTGCCAAATGTCCTGGTCAATGTGCGTTTACAGGCGATGTTCGACCCCTATGCGGTCCCTGAACTGGCCGCTGAATTTGCCAAAGCTGAAGAACAGCTGAAAGGCCGTGGACGCTTGCTGATTCGTAAATCCGGTACAGAGCCTGTGATCCGGGTGATGGTCGAAGGCGAGAATCTGGAAGAAGTAAATACTTTGGCTCATTCGCTGGCAGATGCTGTACGTCAGCATGCAGCTTAACAAGGTGATGATATGACTGATGTGATCAAAGATCTCAGTGAACTGCGTCTGAATTATCAAAAAGGTGAATTGCACGAAGACCTCGTCAATCCAAATCCGCATCTGCAGTTTTTGCAATGGTTCAACCACGCTCTGGAAGCGCATTTGCATGAACCCTATGCGATGTCGCTTGCTACGGCAAGTGCACAGGGTCGCCCTCATGTGCGTACGGTGTTGCTACGTGGTGCAACAGAGGCTGGTTATGACTTCTATACCAATTATGACAGTCAAAAAGGCCAGGATCTGGCAGAAAATCCGTATGCCGAATTATTGTTTTACTGGCAAGAGCAGGAGCGTCAGATTCGAATTTCTGGCCGTGTGTTGAAAATTGCCGAAGAAGAATCGACCGATTATTATCATAAACGTCCGCGTGATAGTCAGATCGCTGCGCATGTCAGTACGCCGCAAAGTGGCGCGATTGCCAACCGGGAAACATTACAGCAACGTTTTTGGGATCTGCACGATCAGCTGGCAAATCAGGAACAGCTGGATAAACCGGCATTTTGGGGCGGATATCGTGTGCAACCCGATTATTATGAGTTCTGGCAGGGCCGGCCCAACCGTTTGCATGACCGCCTCAGTTATACTCAAACCGAGGAAGGCTGGACTTTACAGCGTTTAATGCCTTGATCATGTCAAAACTTGAAATCAAACAACGTCCATTTCTGGCACGTCCTGAAAATTTTCAGGGCGTACCGTCTTTTCTGGCTAATATTCTGGCACGTCGGGGTGTAGCGTCTGAACAGGAGCTCGAACTAAAACTAAAGCACCTGCTGGCTCCGACCATGCAAGGCTTGCCTGAAGCGACCCAAATAATAGACCGGGCCATTGATACCGGGCAGAAGATTGTAATTGTTGGTGATTATGATGCCGATGGCGCAACCAGTACTGCTCTTATGGTGCTGGCACTACGTGATATGGGCGCGGATGTGCATTATCTGGTGCCGGATCGTTTCAAGTATGGCTATGGTCTGACTCCGGCGATCGCAGATTTGGCCTTTGCCAAATTCATACCGGATTTACTGATTACCGTAGATAATGGTATTTCTAGCCATGCGGGAGTGAAGCAGGCTCAAGCACATGGCATGCAGGTCATCATTACCGACCACCATTTAACGACCAAGCCGACACCGCCTGCAGAAGCTGTGGTTAATCCCAACCAGTTGGGCTGTAATTTTCCGAGTAAGGCACTGGCAGGGGTGGGGGTGGCATTTTATGTGCTGGCCAATCTTTCTACCCAGCGTAAGAAGTCAGGTAAATCTTCTACTGTTATTACCCATTATCTGGATCTGGTTGCGCTGGGCACCTATGCCGATGTAGCAAACTTAGACTATAACAACCGGATTTTAATCGATGCCGGCCTGAAGCGTATTCAACAGCAGCTGTGTCGCCCGGGAATCAGTGCCTTGCTCGAAATTTCTGGCCGCGATGCAGCAACTTTAAAAGCACAGGATCTGGGCTTTGTGCTGGGACCGCGGATTAATGCCGCAGGTCGTATGGAAACCATGGACATCGGAATAGAATGTCTTATCGCATCTGATTTCGCGAGGGCCTATCCTTTGGCAGAGCAGTTGAATCAGCTCAATCTGGAACGGCGTCAGGTAGAAGGCAAAATTAAGCAGGAAGCGCTGGTTGAGCTGGAAAAAATCCAGCTAGATGCAACCGAACTGCCTGCAGCCTTAATCATGTTTGAAGAACACTGGCATCAGGGCGTGATTGGAATTGTGGCAGGCCGTTTAAAAGAGCAGTTCCACAGGCCAAGTATTGTGTTTGCTGCCGATGATGACGGCATTCATATCAAGGGTTCAGCACGCTCGATTGAAGGTATTCATATCCGCGACATGATTGAACGGGTGGCTGAACAGTATCCGCATCTGGTCAGCCATTTCGGTGGTCATGCCGCTGCCGCAGGTCTGACGATTCAAAAGCAGCATTTTGCTGAATTTAAACAGGTCTTTGAACAGTTGATTGCCAGTCAGGATGAAAGCCTGTTTACGGCGATACTCTGGACAGATGGTGAGTTGGCGTCGGCTGACTTCCATCTGCAAACGGTTGAACTGCTGGAGACGATTTCTCCTTGGGGACAAAAATTTCCACCCCCAGTATTTGAAGGGGTCTTTAAGATCCTGGATTATCGCTGGCTCAAGGATATACATTTAAAACTGCGTGTGGCGTTGAACAATGGTCAGGTGGTTGATGCGATTGCCTTTAGTGCTGCTGATAAATACTGTTTTGATCCGATGCAAGATCAAGTGCGTTTGGTGTACGAACTGGATAAAAATATCTTTAATGGTAATGTCAGTCTGCAAATGCAGATTATACATTTAGAACAATAGACCATAAAAAACCGCTCACTTGAGCGGTTTTTTTTTGCTTTTAATCGGAGTGATTAGAAGCGGAAAGTACCGTTAATACCGAAAGAGTCAGTACCATCAGTAGTTGTGTAATTCACACCAGCAGCAATAACAGGTGTAAAGAATTTTTGTGCACGAACACTAAAAATAGTATCTGATTCATCAGCAGTAGAATCAGCAAAAGAAACACCAACGCTAAGTGTAGGATCAATATAAAGGTCAGCAGCTAAGCGGTAAACAGTTTCATCACCGAAATATGTTACTCCTTCAAAATTGGTAAAATGATTGCCAATTTGAGTAACATATTTAGCTCGCAAAGAAACAGCAGTGTCCTCACCTACAGATACACCGTAACCAAGAGTGCTAGCAAAGCCAATATCAGAAGCAAGCATAGGATCTACACTTTCTTTAGCAACGCCTAGAGCCAACAATAATCCATTAACTGGTAAGTAACCAGCTTCTAAAGAATAGCCAGTAGTGTCATCAGATTCATTATAATTAAATCCAGGAGCACGTACGCTAGCTGTATAATCCACTTGGTTTAAACTACCAGAGATATAAAATTGAGAATTAGGAATAAAGAACTCACCATTAACACCAATAATCTCAAACTCTTCTTCTGCATTAATACCAGCTTCGCTCAATTTATTTTGAGCATTAACGTATCCTAAACCAATATTACTAGCTTTATTTAAAAAGGCAGCTTCAGCTAGAGGAGTATTTTTAGTATTTACGGTATTTAAGTAGTATTTACCGTTAACAAAAAATAAATCCCCATCAGAGTCAAGTTCAAATCCACCTAGATTATTTTCAAAGTCAGTATTTTCATACCCTACATTAAGTTCAGCTTGATAAGCATGCGCAGTTCCTAGGCCAGCAAGAAGTGCTGTAGCAAGAGCAAGTTTCTTAAACATTTAGATTTTCTCTCTTTGTTATAAAAATATGACTGTATTATTAACAGTTGTAACAAATTGTACAGTTTATATTCGTCCAGTCAATGTGCAAAAAATACCTAAATGCTGGTTAACAGTGCAAAAAAAACCCATCCGAGGATGGGTTTTTTTTATAAATGGCTAATCTGTGGTTTTAGATTAGAAGCGGTATTTTGCTGCTACACCAAATTTGTTGTAGTCATTATTACCTGCTTCACCAAAGCCCACTCGACCTTCCAAGCTGACTTGCTGGCTAATGAACTTACGCGCATTGATACCAAATTCATTTTGATCCATTAGATCATTATTCTGATAATCAACACCCACACTCATGGTTTTATCAATAAAGTAATCTGCTGCCAGATTGTATTCATCTAGATCACCAAAAGCTGCACCCGCTTCTAGATTAATATCTTTACCATTGCTGAGCGTAGTGACATATTTTGCACGTAATGTTGGATCTACACCGTCATCGTGGTCATTATCCCAGCCTTTTAGACCCGCGGCAATCAATAGGCCCGGCGCTGGTAGATAACCGACTTCTGCAGCATAAGTGGTTAAATCATTATCCCAATCATCGTTATTTTGCAGATCATGCCCATTGATGTTACCGCTCAGGTAGAAGTCTGAATTCGGCACAAAGTATTCTGCTCCTACGCCATAACGATGCGCTTCAGAATCACCCACTTCATCATATTGATATTGAGCGCTGACGTTACTGGCACGATCAAGGAAAGCCGCTTCGGCTAAGGGTGCATTACGTGTTTGGACCGGATTAAAGTAATAGGTACCATCAACACCGAAAGAGCCGCTTGAGCCACCATGATCAGGATCAATAAGTCCTGCTGATGCACCAATTTCTGCCTGATAAGCATGAGCCGCTGTACCAGTGATTGCGAATACTGAAAGTAGTGCTGAAGTGATTGCTAGTTTTTTCATGCGGATACTCCCCTCTGAATTAGGGCTTAATTTAATAATCTTTTGTTACAACTTTCAGTCTAGAGCAATTCGAACAATCGTCAATCTTATGAAAGTTACCATAATGTGATTAATGTAATCTTGTGTAAGTATATTTTAATAAGTATTTGAATATAAAAAATAAAAATTAATTGTTTTGTTTTATTAAAATTGTGTGGATATTGTGGAAGGTATTAAAAATGCTGATTTTTTATCCAGTTTGGGGTGGGGCTTTGATATTGAAATTGAATCGGTTGAGGAGCAGATAAGCAGCTTTTTGACTCTATATTTTGCAAGACAGTGAGTTTTATTTTTGTGAAAAATAAACCAAATTTAACAGCAAGATCAATTCAGAATAAAACCTGTCCATCTTCAAGAGCTTGGGCGAAGAGCTGGCTCAACTGCCTAAAAAGAGTGTGATATAATAATAAACTAAAAATTTTATGCCTAATTTTGACTGAGAGTAATTCGCGTGGAAATTAATCCGTATCTAAACCAATTAAAAAATTTGAACGAACGTGGTCAAACACTACGGGGGTATCTTTGACTACGATCTGAAAAAAGAGCGTTTAGAAGAGGTCCTGCGTGAATTAGAAGACCCGGCGATCTGGAATGACCAGAATCGCGCTCAGGCCATGGCCAAAGAAAAAGGCGAACTTGAGAACGTCTTAAATGTACTGGATGATCTGGCCATCCAGCTTGAAGATGCTCAAGCCATGCTGGATCTTGCTGTTGAGGCCGATGAAGAAGCAATGCTTGAAGATGTACAGGCCGAGCTGGATGCTGCTGAAGAGGGGCTGGCCAAGCTTGAGTTCCGTCGGATGTTCAATAACCCGATGGATCCAAATCCGTGCTATGTCGAGATTCAGGCCGGTTCAGGCGGTACAGAAGCTCAGGACTGGGCGTCGATTTTGCTGCGTATGTACCTGCGCTGGATTGAACGTCATGGCTTTAAAGCAGAATTGATGGAAGAGTCTGACGGAGATGTGGCGGGAATTAAATCTGCCACCATTCGTGTGGAAGGCGAGTATGCCTATGGCTGGTTACGTACCGAGTCGGGTGTGCATCGTCTGGTACGTAAATCCCCATTTGACTCTGGTAATCGTCGTCATACTTCATTCTCTGCGGTATTTGTCTCTCCGGAAGTTGATGACAATATCGAAATTGATATTAATCCCTCAGATGTACGTACCGATACCTATCGTGCATCGGGTGCAGGTGGTCAGCATATTAACAAGACCGACTCTGCGGTACGTTTGACTCATATGCCAACCGGAATTGTAGTGGCGTGTCAGAACCAGCGTTCCCAACACGCCAACCGTGATCATGCCTGGAAACAGCTCCGTGCCAAACTTTATGAGCTGGAAATGAGCAAGCGTAATGAAGCTGCGCAGGCACTGGAAGATTCCAAGTCAGATATTGGCTGGGGCAGCCAGATCCGCTCTTATGTACTCGATGATTCGCGCATCAAGGATTTACGTACCGGTGTAGAAACCTCGAATACGGGGGCTGTACTGGATGGTGATCTGGACAAGTTTATCGAAGCGAGTCTGAAACAGGGTCTCTAAGATACGATTGAAAAGCGAGTGTAATCAGACTTTTACAGGCTATACTCTTATATCTATATTCTTCGATATATAAATCGAAAAAATGCGATATAATGGGGGAGATGCTGAATAAAGTTTGGTTGCGCCCCAGATAGTGATGTGCTTATGGATTTTGATCTAATTTTTAAAGCCCTGGCCAATCCGACCCGTCGGCAGATTCTGGAGTGGTTAAAATCACCCGAGCAATATCTGCCTGCGGAAGAGTGTGATTATTTTCAACGCGGGGTCTGTGCAGGCCAGATTGAGCGTTTAGGCCAGGTGTCACAGTCCACCATGTCCAATCATTTGTCCGTGCTGCAACAGGCAGGCCTGATTTCTGTAACCAAGCATGGGCAATGGTCGTATTTTTCGCGTAATGAAACTTTAATTCAGCAGTTTGTCGAATATATACAACAACACCTCTAATCAAGCAGGTGGGAGTGACGATGGCTGAATTAAATTCTCCGGTAACGCTGGGTGCGTTAACACTTAAGAACCGTGTCATCATGGCGCCCCTGACCCGGAGCCGTGCAAGTGATGATCGTGTTCCAACGCCCATGATGGCAGAGTACTATGCACAGCGCGCCAGCGCAGGTCTGATTATTTCTGAAGCCACGGTGATTTCTGAAGAAGCCAATGGCTATTTAAATACACCTGGACTCTTTAATGATGCTCAGGTGGAAGGCTGGAAACGGGTTACTCAGGCAGTTCATGACAAAGGTGGTTTAATCATTGCCCAGCTTTGGCATGTCGGGCGTGTGTCACATCCGGACTTATTAAATGGGGCAACACCGGTATCTGCCAGTGCTATCCAGCAGGCAGGTCATGTCAGTTTGCTGCGCCCAAAACGTCTGTACGTTACGCCACGTCCCTTAGAAATTTCAGAAATTCATGCAATTACCGAACAATATCGGCAGGCAGCGATTCGTGCCAAAGCAGCCGGCTTTGATGGGGTAGAATTACATGCCGCGAATGGTTATTTGATTGACCAGTTTCTGCAAAGCAAGACCAACCAGCGTGAAGATGAATACGGCGGCTCAGTTGAAAACCGGGCACGCTTCCTGCTGGAAGTGATGGATGCGCTGATTGAGGTGTGGGGCGCAGATCGGGTAGGGGTACATCTGGCACCACGCGGTGATGAACATGATATGGGTGATGATGATCCACGTGAAACATTTGGCTATGTCATGGAGCAGCTGGGCCAGCGTCAGATTGCTTTCTTCTTTACCCGTGAATATCTGGCTGAAGACAGTATTTCGCAGGAGATGAAACAGCGCTCCAATGGGGTACCTTATATTGCCAATATGCGCCTAAACCGGGAAGATGCGGTGGAGCTGCTGGCTTCAGGCAAGGCAGATGCGGTTTCTTTTGGGAAAGCTTATATTGCCAATCCTGATCTATATGAGCGTCTGGTTCAGAATGCACCACTCAATGAGCTGAACTTTGAAAATATGATCGGTAGCCAGAGCGCTGAAGGTTATATTGACTATCCTGCTTTGACAGAAACAGCAATCTTCAGCACCACGGCATAATCTGGAAAATGAGTCACATTGATTAACATGTCGATGTGGCTCTGTTATATTTTGCCGATTAAATCTCTATTGGGAGGCAGTGTGGCTACTCCTTTTTGGTATAACGCAGCCTTATCTCTGGTTAAACCGCTTTATCGATCCCGTATTCGCAAACGTGCGACCAGTCCTGAGCAATTACAACAAGAACTGCTGGAACGTTTCGGTCCTTTTCAACCACCGAAAAATTTACAGACGATCTGGTTTCATGTGGTCTCTGTAGGGGAAACCAATGCAGCCCAGCCCCTAATCGAGCATTATTTGAAACTTGGCCACCCGATTCTGGTTACCAATACCACCAAGACCGGACAGGCGCGAGCCAAAGCCTTATTTTTAAAAGCACCTTATCTGGAATTATTCCAGGCGGTGTATTTACCGGCAGACCAGAAACGCCTGATTCGCGAGTTTTATCAGCTCTATCAGCCTAAACTGCTGTTATTGATGGAAACGGAACTCTGGCCCAATTTGCTTGATCAGGCACCGAACTTTAAAGTGCCGTGTTTATTGCTGAATGCCCGATTATCTGAAAAGTCGGCTCAAGGCTATGCCAAAGTCCGGGGGTTGACCCGGGGGATGTTAAGGCAGTTGAGCGGTCTGTTGGCTCAGGACATCGCCACCCAGCAGCGTTATATCGACTTAGGTATGGCTGCCGAAAAAACCCGGGTTTTGGGGAATATCAAATTTGATATTTCTGCTCCCGCCGTCTTTCTTGATCAGGCGCAGCAGATGAATCGGGATTGGGCTTTGCAAGGGCGGAAGATCATGACACTGGCCAGCACCCATGCTCCGGAAGAGCAGCAGCTGCTGGCAGCCTTAAAGCCTGCCTTGGAGGCCAATCCTCAACTGTTATGTATTGTGGTACCACGGCATCCGGAACGTTTTGATGAAGTATTTGAGGCGGCGCAATCGCTGGGTTTAACCACTCAGCGCCGTAGTCTGGGGCAACAGGTCGAGCTCGATACGCAGGTCTATCTGGCGGATTCGATGGGCGAAATGTGGCTTTGGTATGCCTTGAGTCAGGCCTGTTATGTGGGAGGTTCTCTGAATGAGCCCGGCGGTGGGCATAATATTCTGGAACCGGTTGCACTGAATGTCGCCACTATTTTAGGTCGGAATTATTTTAATTTTCAGACCATTGTGGATGAGTTTATACAGGCGGATGCAGTAAAAGTGGTGCAGGATGCCGAACAGGCAGCTCATGTGTTGATTGAATTGCTTGAAGATTCGAAAAAAGCTAAGGCTTTGAATATCCAGGCACAGAAAATACTGCAGCAGAATCAGGGTTCGCTTGAAAGACATATTCAGGTGATTGATCAGTATCTTTAATTTAGCTTAATAAATAACAGATACTGGATTTAGCAAGATGGCAGGGATACAGGGAAGTATCATCAGCCTAATAAAAGTGTTTTGCCTACTTTTGCTGTCCAATCTATGGGGAAAGCCTACACGCCAATAAGTCGCTATAGCGACTTATTTCAGGCAGTCCCAGAATAGGCCAGATTCGATTTAGCTGGATATTTACTTTTTAAAGTGACTAGCTTACTTTGGTCGAGCTAAAAGTAACAAAAATCCTTTATTGCATTGATATTGCCTCCCTGCAGTACCGTGAAACAGGCGACCCCCATCATCTACTTGTGATATCTAATACTGATTTGCAGGATTTTTATCCCTTCCGTGATTTTACTTTTTAAAGCTCAGCTTTTATTTTGAATTAGATTTTTTATGAATATCGTCCTGCTTGATCCACGTCAAACCGAAACTGAACTATGGTCAATTCGCTCAAAACGGCAGTTGGAGCATTTGCGGCAACATCTTGATGTGCAGAGAGGCGATACGCTCAAAGTCGGAATACGGGAAGGGAAACGCTATTTAACCGAAATTGTCAAAATTTCTGAAACAGTGGTCCTGTTAAAGCCGCTTCAGGAAGAGGCGATTCCTGCAAAATTGCCAGTGACACTGATTGTGGCCTTGCCACGCCCCAAGGTTTTGCGCCGTCTGGTGATGGATGCAGTGACAATGGGGGTGGAAAAAATTATTTTATTACACAGTTACCGCGTTGATAAAAGCTATTGGCAAAGCCCTTTTTTACAGCAGCTGGATCATTATATTGAACTCGGGCTGGAGCAGGCCGGTGATACGGTTGCACCGCAAATTGAGCGGTATAAGCGCTTTAAGCCTTTTGTGGAAGATGTCTTGCCAGGCTTGATTGCTACAGAGCGCCCGGCTTTGGTGGCGCATCCTTATGCAGATCAGCCGATGCCATTTGCCATTCAGCATCCCTGCACGGTTATCATTGGGCCGGAAGGGGGGTTTATCCCGTATGAGGTGGATTTGCTGATTAAAAATGGCTGCCAGGCGGTGAGCCTGGGCAACCGGATTCTGCGTACTGAAACGGCTATTCCCTATGTCTTAGGTCGGCTGTTTGGCACGAGCTGAGGCGTCGTCATTGCCTTCACCGCGATAGATTTTGACTTCCTGTACCGGATAAGGAATTGAAATATCCTGCTCGGCAAAGGCCTGAATGACCCGTTCCTGTACGGTACTGATTGAAGTTCCGGTTCCAGTTTCGGTCGTATCGACCCACCAGAGCGCTTTCAGGGTGATCGAGAAATCGGCCAGAGCAATGACATTGACGCTAAATCGAGGCTGGCTCAGGATGGTCGGATCTTTATCCAGAATCGCGTTAATAATAT
The DNA here is from genome assembly GCF_024129495.1 of Acinetobacter sp. S4400-12. Taxonomy (NCBI): domain Bacteria; kingdom Pseudomonadati; phylum Pseudomonadota; class Gammaproteobacteria; order Moraxellales; family Moraxellaceae; genus Acinetobacter; species Acinetobacter sp. S4400-12. The sequence continues at coordinate 52,661 of NZ_JAMXYB010000008.1, forward strand.
CTTTGGCCTTTTGAACATCATCTTCATAACCAATTCCGACCGAAAATTCACAGCGGCGCCGGGTATAGGCGGTATTGACGGTCACAGCACTGGTATACACCGTTGCATTGGGAATCACGATACGGCGGCCATCGGGCGAACGTAAAAAGGTCGCGCGAATCTGAATATCTTCTACCGTCCCTTCCATCCCATTGACGATAATATCATCGCCAATCTTGAATGGCTCACCAAGTAGAATCAGTACACCCGAGAGCAGGTTCTGGAAAATATCCTTGAAGGCAAAACCGATGGCGACCGAGCCGACGCCGAGTGCACTCAGCAGCTGCCCGGGGGTAAAGCCGGGAACCGCAATCACCAGCCCGATCAGTATCCCAAAGAAAATAATAAAGGTACTGCCGACCCGGTTCAGGACCAGAACCAGATTTTGTCGGGTATAAGAGCGGTTTTCCAAGGTTTTGCGGACGAAAAATTTGAAAACTTTCGACAACAGCCAGAAAATGACAATCACCACCAGCGCGATACAAAAATAAGGCACACGCTCCCAGAAACTCTCCATAATCTTGTCGATGGTCGCATAAGCATCATTATATTTGGCCGTATGCTCAATCACGGTCTGGGCCGTTTTTTCAGTTGCCTGATGTAACAGTTCTGTGGTGCCTTCCGTCACCTGATTTAAGGTATGTTGTTGCTCAGCCACAAAGATTCCATGTATTCATTTTGGGGTATTCTGCCTGATGTTCAGCTGAAAATTAATTATTGTCATGTTAAAAAATCAGAAATATATACAAATATCACTGAATCTGCTTTAAAAATATTCTGTGGTTTTTTGCATGACGTCTGCAGGAATCTGGCTGGCCTCTCCACTTCCGAGGTAGAAAAACAGGGCAATAACAGCAAACAGGCCAAGCAGCATAAAAATAATCATCAGCCAGGCTAAAATCTTTTCCCAGACCAGACTCAAGCGCTGCGGGCCATATTGGTTACTGCCTGTAGTGCCCGGACCCAGTAGCAGATAAAGCCCAAACAATATATTCACCCCAGGTAGCAAACATAATAAAGTCCACCAGCCACTGCCATTCAGGTCATGCAGACGGCGTATGGTGATGACCACAGCAAAATAAATATATAGCCCCAGCAACAGCAGCGCAAACAGATTGGAGAGGCGGTACAGGGAAAATGTGTTGAACGGATCTGTCGAGACAGACATAAAGTTCACAATATCCATACCTAAACCTAGCGCAAGACTGCTCAAGATAAAAATAAAATGAAGAAATGCGGACCAGGCAATAAAGCTGAGACGTCCAAATCGTCCCTGAACAGATAAGGGACGATCCGCTACGGATAAAGGAGGAGGGGAAGACGCTGACGATTTCATGGGCAAGATCCTGATCTGAATAAGATAAATCTGGAGATGAAGCGCTATTTTATTTCTTTTTTAAGCAGTAGGATGTAAATAGTGCTTTATTTTGAAGAACAGTTTCTTCACTCAGACTTGCATCACTGTAATTGGCATGATGATGATTGAATTTAAATAAGTATTCTACGACGAAAGCATGATTGTCGGATTTGAAATAAGCAGCTATTACTGACTTTATGCGCAAAAAATAATCAAGAATACAATACTATTAACCTCTCGTGATGAGATAGAGCAAAATCAAGGACGTGAATAATGAAAGAAATCTATCCAGTACCAGAAGAATTTAAAAAAACCGCGCGTACCACAGATACGCAGTATTTCGAACGTTATCAAAAATCCATTGAACATCCAGAAGAATTCTGGACCGAACAGGCAAAGCGCTTGGAGTGGATCAAACCGTTTAGCCAGGTAAAAAACACCAGTTTTGACCAAGATAATTTTAAAATTGAATGGTTTGCGGATGGCCAGCTGAATGTCAGTGCCAACTGTCTGGATCGCCATCTGAAAGAACATCCTTATAAACCGGCGATTATTTGGGAAGGCGATCATCCATCTCGCCACAAGATAATTTCCTTTGCCGAGCTGCATGATGAGACCTGCCGTTTTGCCAATGTACTGAAAAAAAATGGGATCCAAAAAGGTGACCGTGTGGTGCTATATATGCCAATGGTGTCTGAAGCTGCGATTGCCATGCTGGCCTGTGCCCGGATTGGTGCGGTGCATTGTGTGGTCTTTGGAGGCTTTTCACCGGATTCACTGGCCAGCCGGATTGAAGACTGTCAGGCCAAGATCGTGATTACTGCTGATTCGGGCATGCGGGGTGGTAAGCAAATCTTACTGAAAGCCAATGTGGATGCCGCCCTGGAAATGAGTGGCACTGAATCGGTACAGCATGTGATTGTGGTGCATCGTACCGGTAACCCGATTGAGCTGCAGCCCGGGCGTGATCTCTGGTATCACATGGAAATCATGGCGGTGAATGATATCTGCCCGCCAGAGCCGATGAATGCAGAAGATCCACTCTTTATTCTGTATACCTCCGGTTCAACCGGAAAGCCCAAAGGGGTCATGCATACCACGGGTGGCTATCTTACCTATGTGGATTGCAGCTTCCGTGAAGTTTTTGATATTAAACAGGATGATGTGTTCTGGTGTACGGCAGATGTAGGCTGGATTACCGGACATTCCTATGTGCTCTATGGCCCACTTTCTAACGGTACAACAACCGTCATGTTTGAAGGGGTGCCTCAGTATCCAAGCTGGGCGCGTACCGGACATATTATCGACAAGCACAATGTGACCGTGCTTTATACGGCCCCGACTGCTATCCGCGCCATGATGCGTGAAGGAGATGCCTATGTGCGGGAAAGTGATCGAAGCAGTTTAAGACTTTTGGGAACGGTCGGTGAACCGATTAATCCGGAAGCCTGGAACTGGTATTATACCGTGGTGGGCGAAAGCCGCTGTCCGGTGGTTGATACCTGGTGGCAGACCGAAACAGGCGGGTTTATGATTACCCCATTGCCGGGCGCAACTGACCTGAAGCCAGGTTCAGCCACCCGTCCTTTCTTCGGGGTACAACCCGCTATTGTGGATGCTGATGGCAATGAGCTGGAAGGTGCCACAGAGGGGAATCTGGTGATTAAAGACTCCTGGCCGGGACAGATGCGGACCATCTGGGGCGACCATGAACGTTTTATTGAAACCTATTTTTCGACCTATCCCGGGACCTATTTTACTGGTGACGGTGCACGCCGTGATGAAGATGGTTATTACTGGATTACCGGCCGCGTTGATGATGTACTGAATGTCTCAGGCCATCGTCTGGGAACCGCAGAAATTGAAAGTGCATTGGTCGCGCATGAAGCCGTTGCCGAAGCTGCTGTGGTCGGGATGCCGCATGAGATTAAGGGCCAGGGAATTTGTGCCTTTGTGACTTTACAGGCTGATGCTGAAACTACAGAAGAACTGCGGCATGAACTGGTTGGCTGGGTACGTAAAATTCTCGGACCGGTAGCCACACCCGATGCCTTGTACTGGGCGCCTGCTTTGCCTAAAACCCGTTCAGGAAAAATCATGCGCCGTATCTTGAGGAAGATTGCCGCCAATGAGCTGGACAGTCTGGGCGATACCTCGACCCTAGCCGAACCGCAGGTGGTTGATCAGCTGATTACTGAAGTACAGCGCAATACGGTCTAAATTGAATCGTTGCAATACCGGCATCATCTGCCGGTATTTTTTATTTTAAGTATGGTTTCTGTCCGCTTTGGGAGCGGGTCGAGGCATGTAATTTGCCAAGCCTAAGCCCTGCCGAATACAGATTAGTTTGAGAGGGCAGAGTAGGCCAAATGGTCTGAACTCCAGCTTTCGTTTTAGAAAATAGTGCAGACTGCCAGACATGCGCCTCATCGGCAAAGGTTCGGACTGATGAATATTCATTTTGTGATACTGAGCAAGAGTCAAGTCCGAGATCACTTGATTCATCACGATAAAGTAAAAAATAAAATAAATAAAAACTGTAAAGTGAGCCGATTTTGAGACATTGGTATAGAAATGAGATTGGATGAAAAGTAACGCAATAATATATTGAAATTTCTATTTATATTAAATTCAACCCAGTCTGAGAGAGCAAAAATAAACCGGGTATACAAAAGTGCTGAGAATGCAAGATTGAGTAAAATCCCTCAACAATGTGAGAATTTTAAAGAAAAACCACCATTATTTTAAAAATTATAGCCTCTCGCATATCCTTCTGGCGGCTTGTGTGGTTAGAATAGGAACTACCGTGTACAAGATCTTTCTCACGTCCTATGAATATTTTAATCGTTGATGATCATCCACTGTTTCGTCATGCTTTAATTCAAGCGGTTCGTTATAGTCTGCCACAGGCGCAGATTCATGAAACTGCGGCAGTCAATGAGTTTTATGAACGTCTGGAAAATGGTCCTGAACCTGATCTTGTCCTACTGGATTTAAACTTGCCAGGAGCATCGGGTTTCTCAGCTCTGGTTCATGTACGCGCCCAATATCCATCTTTGCCGATTATTGTGGTGTCTGCACATGAAGAAGTCAGTATTATCCAGCGGGCTATTGCACATGGTGCCATGGGGTATATTCCGAAGTCTGCACACCCAAGCCATATTGGTGAAGCCATCCGTGAAGTGCTGGAAGGGGAAATCTGGTTGCCGCCAAATCTGCCCGCCAATGTCAATTTTGATCCGCGTGCTGCGGATGAAACTGCACTGGCAGAACGTATCCAGTCGCTGACTCCTCAGCAGTTCCGTGTTCTGATGATGGTAGCGGAAGGCTTGTTGAACAAGCAGATTGCCTATGAACTGGATGTTTCTGAAGCGACTATTAAAGCGCATGTAACCGCAATTTTCCGCAAACTGGGTGTACAAAACCGGACTCAGGCCGTATTGGCGATCAATGCCCTCAATATTGACGAAAAGAAAATGTAAATTTGCCTGACTGGGTGTTTAAACTTAATAAAGACCACCTGTATCCAATTAAGGAGTTTAGTCAATAAACTCCTTAATTTTTTAAAGCTTACTCTGTTTATTGCATGAAGTTTTAGTTAAAAAATTATGCAATATAGTCCTGTTTTTGCGTCAGGTCAGTACAGAACATCGGGTTCAGGGCGCACTGTAATTCATCAATCTGATCTTGGGTCACATAGCCTTTAGACTTCAGATATTCTGCAATCCGGTCATCACGTAGGCTCAGGAAGGTCGCATCATAGACGCCCAGATCTACAAAGAGTGCGGCGGTCTCCAGACTGTTAAAACGGTCCAGATACACTTCATTGTCATACATCAAGAAGATATGATCCTCCTGTGCATTCGGATTGACCTGTAAATGTTCAGCAAGTTCATGCGGACAGGTTTTGATAAATAATAAATCAGAGAGTTCATCAAACTGTTGGGTGTCCAGACAGTCGCTATCATTTTTGACTTTACCCAGCCAGGCTTTAAACACCAAAACTGCTCCGCCACGCAGCAACATGCTCCAGATCTGGTGCCGTGTTTTTGCAGGTAAATCTTGTACTTCGGTTTCAAGTGACTGAATCAGCTTGTTTTCCTGTTCGGCAAGCCGTTCAAACAAACCTAGACCTTGGGGTTTATAGGCATAGGGTTCAAATACATCAAAATGTAGCTCATCAAAGACCTGTAATGCCAATGGAACAGCACTTTGATAAAGAGTTTCCAGAGCCTGATATTGATTGTCATCTAATTTACTGTCTTTAAACAGCTGTGACCAGTTAATCGGAGGCAATAAAGCATTGACTCCATAACGCAGGTGAAATTGCTGGGTTTGATTCAGGTCATGAGCAACATGTTCATCTACCAGTTTCATTGTAAGAGCTCCTATGCAGTGCAAGTGGATCAGCTGCCAAAGAAGGGGGAAAGGATGGACTGGATGGAAACTGATCGTTTCTCAATTCTCTATTTTTAGGCCCAAGCTGGCTAGGTGAAAAATAAGACCAAAGTTTTATTCAATGGTTTTTTCTAAAAAGTATTATAAAAAGCAGTCGCTTATATTTTTGTAACTAAGTGTGCGGCTATGAATTAAGGGGTTCGGTAACTTTTGCCATAGTGAAAATTAAAATGAACTTTTTGATCAATAGATCAGGTCAAATTTTCGCAATTTTGGTGCTTTTGGCACATCTGCCTGTTTTTTCTGCATATTGAGTAAAGTTATGTGCAAGGTGTGTATAAAAAATGCCCATCTTCCAGATTGGAAGATGGGTATCCTGTGAAAAGGCTGGGAAGGAAAACTTAGCCAGCGAGTGAGTTAATGATCCGAAATCTTCAGGCCGGATAACCACGAGCGTAAGGAGGCCGGTTTTAACGGTTTTTTCAGCAGTACGATATTTAACTCTTTCAGACGCTGTGGCAATTCCGGATCTGAATCTGCGGTGATCAGTGCCACCGGAACCTGAGGCTGACGATGTTCCAGAATAAAGTCCAGACCGATCTTGCCCTGGTTCAAGTGCTGATCTACCAGCCACACCTGAATATTTTCCTGCCGGATCAGTTCGATGGCCTGTTCCGGTTCGGTGGCCTTAAAGACCTGATAGCCCCATTTGGTGAGTAAGGTCGACATACCTTCCAGAATGGCTTCATCATTATCCAGACACAGGACTTTAAAGGCCTTAGACTTTAATGGTATTGCCTGTACGGGGGTGGCCACCACTTGAGGTGCAGCCACTACCGGGACTTCAATCATGAAACAGGAGCCTTTGCCATATGTGGAATAGACATGCACCGGATAGCCCAGCATACTGGTCATGCGCTGTACAATCGCCAGCCCCAGTCCCAGCCCTTGTTCGCCCCATGGAGAAGCGTGGCCACAGCGCTCGAATTCCTGAAACAGTTTAATGCGCTGTTCTTCGGCAATCCCTGGGCCGCTATCCCATACTCCGATGCGGATATGATTGGGTTTTTCACTGGCACGCAGCACACCGACCACCACCTTACCTTTGGCGGTATAGCGTAGCGCATTGCTGACGAAGTTCTGGATAATCCGACGAATCCACTGCGGATCGGTATCAATCCAGAACTGGGCATCATGCACACTGAGCTTGATCCCGCGCTGTGCGGCAATTGACTTGAACTGGAGTTCCAGGTCACTCAGCAGATCATGCAATGGATAGGCCTGACGTTTAGGCTGAATCGTACCGCCTTCCAGCCGGGCAATATCCAGCAGGGCAGAGAGCATACTTTCCGCCCCATGCAGCGCACGATCCAATTGCTGTAAGGTTTTGCGGTCTTCATCATTCTGGATGCTCTGTTCCAGCGCCGTACTAAACAGGCGTGCGGCATGCATGGGCTGTAGCAGATCATGACTGGCAGCTGCAATAAAGCGGCTCTTGGACATATTGGCCTTGTCTGCCTGCTCACGCGCTAATTGCTGTTCAGACAGGGCATCGGCGAGCTGCTGGGTGCGATCGCGGACCCGGGCTTCCAGAACAGCTTCATTTTCACGGAAAGCGGTAATATCGGCAAAGGTTGTTACGAAACCACCACCTTCAATCGGATTACCACGCATCTGAATCACGCGGCCATCTTTACGGATCCGTTCAAATTCATGTGCACTGCCGACGCGCATCCAGTGAATCCGTTTACGCACATGCTCTTCCACCGAACCTGGACCACATTCGCCGCGTTCTGCGTTATAGCGGATCAGGTCAGCAATCGGACAGCCGACATAGACAATATCTTTTGGATAATCGAACAGTTTCAGATACTGGTTATTCCAGGCCACCAGACACATGTTTTCGTCGACCACACTCACCCCTTGGGTCATATGGTCAATCATGGTCATAATCAGGTTCTGGTTAAAACGCTGCCATTGGGAGGCCTGATCCAGAATATTTGCGACCTGACCGAGCGCCAGGCCATTATTGACCATAGCGGTGGTCAATAAAGTCCGTGCTGATGCGGCGCCAATCGTGCCGGCCAGATACTGTTCGGTAAAACGCCACCACATCCCATTGGCACTGCTATTTTCATTGAGTTCGACATTATTTTGTGTACAGAACTGCTGGAATGCCTGCGCAGCCGGCACTTCACCGGTAATCCTTTTTGCCAGGGTCAGCAAATCACCCACTTTTAGGCGGGCAACATCCTGATGCGAATAGCTTACCTCAGTCATCGGACTTTGCGACGGCAAGGGCTTGGTTTCATAATAGAAAAAGCTTTCGGCCTGAATCTGTTCTGCCACACTTGGGCGGAACATGCGTGAAATCCAGATGTATAACACGGTATTCAGACCCAGTGCCCAGACCACGCCATGTGTCAGAGGATCAAAAGATTCAAATCCAATCAGGGCTTCGGGACGTAACCAGTTCCAGCCAAAAGGTCCTTGGGTCAGGAAATCTATACTAAATTGCTGATAGCGATCTGGCAGGCTGCGTAAAATCGTTGGCAGCAACAGCGTATAGGACCACAGGGCAAAACCGGTCAGCAAGCCGGCATATACGCCCTGCTTACTGCCCCCACGCCAGTACAGACCACCAATCAGGGCAGGCGCGAACTGTGCAACTGCACTGAAGGCCAGCAGCCCAAAGACCGACAGTTGATCAATATCATTAAAGAAGTTGAAGAACAAAAAGCCCATCAGCATGACGGCGAGAATGCAGACCCGGCGGGTAAATTTAAGGACCAGCGGTAAGCGCTTGTCATGCCGCGACAGCAGTTTAAAACGCCACAGCGCCGGCATGATCAGGTCATTACTGAGCATGATCGATAGGGCAACGGAAGACACCAGCAGCATTCCGGTCGAGGCCGAGAAGCCACCGAGGAAAGCCAGCAGGGTCAGCCAGTCCTGATTATAGCTGAGCGGTAAAGATAAAACGGCGACATCCGGAATAGCCAGATATTGGGGAGCGGCGTGTAGTGCCCAGCTGGCAATCGGGATAATCGCCACCGTGGTCAGAATTAAATAGACCGCAAACCAGCGCCGTGCCCCGCGAATATGTTTTTCATCGCGCAGTTCTACCACGGCCACATGAAACTGGCGTGGCAGGCAGATAATGGCCAATGCAGCCAGCAGGGTTTGCGTCCAGAAACTTTCCGGTACGCCGAATACCTGGACGTCATGAAAAGTGCTACTGATATCATGACTGATCTGGGTCAGGTTCTCCGGTGCTTCAAACATGAAGAAACAGGCGACCGCCAGCAAGGCAAACAGTTTGACAAATGATTCAAAAGCCACTGCCAGCATCAGGCCGCCGTGCTGTTCGGTGTTGGCAATCTGCCGGGTACCAAAAATCATGGCCAGAATGGCGAGAATACCTGTCAGGAACAGCACGCCATTGGTAGTATTACTCATACCTGAGGAAGGTTCCAGAATAACCGTCGCACTGAGTGCAATAGCACGTAGCTGCAAGGCCAGATAAGGAATAATGGCAATCACCGCCAGAATGGTGACCAGTGAGGCGAGAGGGCCGCTTTTACCATAACGGGCGGCCACAAAGTCGGCAATCGAGGAGATGGCATGGTGCTGGCGTACCCGTCCTAGGCGGCGCCAGATATCGTAGCCAATTGCGACAAACAGCAGCGGACCAAGATAGATTGGCAGGAAGATGATGCCTTCACGAACCGCCGCTCCAGTCGCACCATAAAAGGTCCAGGATGAACAGTAGACCCCTAAGGTCAAACTGAACAATAACATACGTCCACGGGTGCTGAACCGGCTGGTATGTTTTTCTCCGTAAAATGCGCAGATAAAGAGTAATGCGATATAGAGGGCGAGCACCCCTATGATAAGCCAACTGTTCATAGAGCCTGATGTGTACTGAAGCTGGCCCTATAATAGCGCATCGTGAACGCTACAGTTGAAATTGATTATTTTTTAACGACCAAAGTCTTAATTACAAGACGCCACAATTCTTGTTAATTTGCAACAGTAATAATTCGAATTAAAAATAATCAGCCCACGGTTGGGCTACAGGAGTGCAACGATGGATGAGGTACAGGTAGATCGAATTCTACAGAATCCAAAATTCAAAGAAATGGTTAGCAAGAAGAGCACACTCAGCTGGACTTTAACGGGCATTATGCTGTTTGTCTATGTGGGCTTCATGTTGCTGGTTGGCTATAACAAAGAGTTTCTTTTGTCTTCTATTTCAGGTGGAGTGACGACTTGGGGGATTCCACTGGGTCTGGGCATCATTGTGCTGTCATTTATCTTATGTGGCGTTTATTCCTATATCGCGAATAACCGTCTCGATCAATTGACTGAAGAAGCAATACGTGAAGTAGAAGCAATTGCTCATGAAAAAGGACCTCATTAAGATGAAATGGAATTCTTTAATTGCCCTGGCTGCAACTGCAGTCGGCTCAGGGATGGCAATGGCTGGTCCGGATTTAGGCGCAGCAGAACAGCAGGCAACCAACTGGCACGCGATTATCATGTTTGTGATTTTCGTGGGGGCTACCCTGTTCATTACTAAATGGGCAGCAAAACAAACCACAAATACCAAGGACTTCTATACTGCCGGTGGTGGGATTAGCGGCTTCCAGAACGGTCTGGCGATAGCCGGTGACTATATGTCAGCAGCCTCCTTCCTGGGGATTTCTGCGATGGTATTCCTGTCAGGTTTTGATGGCTTGTTATATTCACTTGGTTTTATGGTGGGCTGGCCAATCGTATTATTCCTGGTGGCAGAGCGTCTGCGTAACTTGGGTAAATACAACCTGTCTGACGTAGTGTCTTTCCGTTTACAGGAAAAACCGGTGCGTACTTTAGCCGCCATGAGTTCATTGGTAGTGGTAGCCTTCTACCTGATCGCCCAGATGGTGGGTGCAGGTCAGCTGATCAAGCTGCTGTTCGGTTTGAACTATAACCTTGCTGTGGTGATTGTCGGCTTGCTGATGATGGCCTATGTAATGTTCGGCGGCATGTTGGCAACGACCTGGGTACAGATTATTAAAGCAGTCATGCTGCTGTCTGGTGCTACTTTCATGGCGTTCATGGTCATGAAAGGCGTAGGCTTTAGCTTTACCAACATGTTTGAACAGGCGATTGGCGTGTATTCAAAAGTACATGACCTGAGTCTGGCAGATGCCACCAAAATCATGGGTCCAGGAAGTCTGGCATCTAACCCGATTGATGCGATTTCTTTAGGTCTGGCGCTGATGTTCGGTACTGCCGGTCTGCCACATATCCTGATGCGTTTCTTCACGGTAAAAGATGCCAAAGAAGCACGTAAATCAGTGGTTGTGGCAACAGGTTTTATCGGTTACTTCTACCTGCTGACCTTTATTATCGGTTTCGGTGCGATCCTGTATGTATCGAATAACCCGCAATTCCTGGATGTTGCGAAAATGGCGATCACTGGCAAGTTAGAGCTTGTAGGTGGTAATAACATGGCGGCAGTTCACCTGTCTGATGCAGTGGGTGGCGACCTGTTCATGGGCTTCATTTCTGCAGTAGCATTTGCGACCATTCTTGCGGTTGTTGCAGGCCTGACCCTGTCTGGTGCTTCAGCAATTTCGCATGACCTGTATGCCAACGTGTTGAAGAAAGGCCAAACTACGCCTGAGTCTGAACTACGTATGTCTAAGCTTGCGACTTTAGGTCTGGCGATCTTTGCGATGATTCTTGGGATTCTGTTCGAGAAACAAAACGTTGCCTTCATGGTTGGTCTGGCATTCTCGGTGGCGGCATGTGCCAACTTCCCGGTACTGGTATTGTCCATGTTCTGGAAAGGCTTGACGACACGTGGTGCGGTGATTGGTGGTGTTGCAGGTCTGGTAACCGCAGTAACCTTGATTGTGCTGTCTAAAGCAGTATGGGTAGATACTTTAGGCATCTCGGATACTCCAGTGGTTCCATTTAACGGTCCTGCATTATTTGCAATGCCACTGTCTTTCTTGTGCTGCTGGTTGTTCTCGGTCACAGATAACTCAGCTCAGGCACAAGCAGAGCGCAAAGCTTTCGATGCCCAGTTTGTACGTTCACAAACCGGTATCGGTATCTCGGGTGCTTCTGATCACTAAGATCGCTTCATCCTAAAAAAGCCCCATCCGGGGCTTTTTTTTATGGCCTGCAATACAGTTAGTTTTCTTCGCCATAACGTTATATGCAAAAAAATAAAAGCATAGCGTAGAGCAGTTTTCAGTAATTTTCATACAAATTGTTAAACACCCGTAAACCTGCTGCATGCTATGTTGAGGCTGATAATAATTAAATCGCGAATATGAATTCCAAGAAGAAGGGCAGTATGAAGCAGGCATTAAGACGATTCTGGGCAACATTTGAGCATTTGCCATCTGCATGGCTGCTCTGTTTGCAATTGCTGATTTTGATCCTATCGGTGCTGGCCTATGAAAGTGTGTCCTATCGTGCTGTTACCTGGGTGCTTGGAGTTCTGGTGCTGCTGGTCATTGCCAAAGTCATTCGACAGACCCCGATGTTTACGATTTTAGGGCTGACGTTTGTCGCAGGTGCGATTTTCTTTTCTTCCTTAATTGCTTTGGGGATTCAGGATAACTGGATTCATATTACGGCCAACCTGTTTGAAGCCAGTGCTTATTTTAGTGCAGCTTATGGCCTGTTGAGCTATATGTTTCATGATCGTTATCTGACCAAAGATGAGCTGTTTGCCGCAGGCGCAGTCTTTACCTTGCTGGCTTGGGGCTTTGCCTTTTTATATAGCATTTGCCAGTTGCTGGTGCCCTACAGTTTTGCACATCCCGATTTAGATGCCTATCAACCTTGGCTGGATTTACTGTTCCTGAGTTTTAGTGTCCAGTCTGCCACCGGTTTATCTGACCTGATGCCAGTTAGCCCGATTGCCCGTATGCTGGCAATTATCCAGATGTTTTTTGGGGTGATGTATCTGGCGCTAATCGTTTCACGATTGATTGCCTTACAATATATTGCCTATATTCCCTCCAAGAAAAAATAGCAAAAACCGGATAAAAAAACCGCTCTGTAAAGCCAGACAGGTTTGATTTTCTTGTTACATTAAGCTGACGGCTTTATTTTTCACCCTACTTTAAAATAAGGCCGGATTCAAATTGATTTTATTTATCTGCCTTTATATTAGGGTCTATTGATATTTCATAAATGGTTTGCGCGGAAAGCAGAAAGAATATGCGTTGTTGCCAAGCCACAGGAATTATCAACACACTCTATTTATTTCTCTCATAGTTTTTACTTGCAAATAATTATTTGAGTCTCTCGCTCTTTCCATAGATTGAAAAAAAGAGGGATATATGTCTTCCAAACCATCTTCCTGGCTGGCTAATGTCAACCCGAATGTCTTTGTCAGTACCGTGGTCATTATTGCCATTTTTCTGGGACTGGTGCTCTTTGCGCCGGATACTTTTCAAGGACTCACACAACAGTTAAATCAGTGGATTACCTCTTCATTTAGCTGGTTTTATGTGTTGTCCGTGGCTATTTTCCTGATTGTGTTGATTTATATTGCGCTGTCCGATATGGGGAAAATCAAGCTTGGACCTGATCATAGCCAGCCCGCCTATCATAGTGGTTCCTGGTTCGCGATGCTGTTTACCGCCGGCATGGGCATCGGACTCATGTTCTTTGGCGTTGCAGAGCCGGTCATGCATTATGTTACGCCACCGATTGGTGAGCCTCAGACACTGGTGGCTGCCCAGCAATCGATGCGAATTACTTTCTTCCATTGGGGTCTGCATGCCTGGGCCGTCTATACCCTGGTCGGTCTGGCACTGGCCTATTTTGCTTACCGGCATAATTTGCCTTTAAAAATTCGTTCCGCTTTATATCCACTGATTGGCAACAGAATTTATGGACCGATTGGAGATGGAGTCGATACCTTTGCCACCATCGGCACAATTTTTGGTGTCGCCACCACCTTGGGATTCGGGGTAACCCAGATCAACTCGGGCCTGAATTATCTGTTTGGTATTGAGCAGCAGCCGAGTACCCAGATTGTCCTGATTATTGTGGTCAGTAGCATGGCCGCCTTGTCAGTGTTTTTTGGTCTGGATAAAGGTGTGAAGCGTCTGGCCGAACTGAATTTGTTGCTTGCCCTGCTGTTGCTGATTTTTGTATTTTTGGCTGGTCCAAGTATTTATCTTTTACAGACCACGATTCAGGCTACAGGCCAATACGTCTCCAATCTGTTCAGCATGACCTTTAACCTGTATGCCTATCAGCCTAGCGGCTGGATTGGAGGCTGGACCATCATGTATTGGGCTTGGTGGATTTCCTGGTCACCATTTGTGGGCATGTTTATTGCGCGTGTATCAGAAGGACGCACAGTCCGGGAATTTATTGTTGGGGTGCTATTGATCCCAACAGGCTTTACCCTGATCTGGATGGGCTTTATGGGCAATGCTGCCCTGCATAGTATTATTCATGAAGCCAATACCAGTCTGCTTGAAGCGGTGCAGCGTGATTCATCGGTTGCACTGTTTGAATTTCTGGGCAGTTTACCCTTTAGTTCCGTCACCAGTATTGTGGCAACCTTGCTGGTGATGCTGTTCTTTGTGACTTCAGCCGATTCTGGTTCACTAGTCACTGATTATCTGACAGCAAAAACTGAAAACTCACCGGTCTGGCAACGCCTGTTCTGGACTTTGGTGATGGCCTTGCTGGCGATTACCTTGCTGCTGGTCGGTGGTCTGGAGGCCTTACAGTCTGCCACGATCATGAGTGCCTTGCCTTTTACCCTGATCATGCTGCTCATTTGCTGGGGACTACTTAAAGCACTGAGGTTGGATGTAATTAAAATGCATGCTGTGCAGGCTGCACGCATTACGCCGCGTGCGATTCAAAATCCGCGCAGCTGGCAGCAAAGGCTAGGACTGATTATGCATTATCCGCATAGCAAGGCTGAAGTGCAGGCATTTATTGATACTACGGCAAGCAAAGCTTTTGGTAGTTTTCAGACCGAGCTGAAACGCCGTCAAATACAGGTCAAGATTCATGCGCTGGAGGAGGGAATTGAGTTGCGTGTCGACCATCAGGATGAGATGAATTTTATCTATCAGGTGGTAATGACACAAATGATCAGTCCCACTTTTATGTCCGAGCTTGAGGATGACCAGTCTTATCAGGCTGAAGTCTTTTTAAAAGAAGGTGGACAGGGCTATGATGTAATGGAATGGACACAGGAAGATTTACTACAGGACATCATTGATCAATATGAACGTCATCTGCATTTCCTGAGCCTGATTCGTTCACCAGAATAAATATTTCGCCCAATAAAAAAAGGACGCATCAGCGTCCTTTTTTCTATTCAACGTCTAATCAGAAATTAGAAACGGAATTTAGCATTTACGCCTACAGTTTGCGTATCGCGCGCTTCGCCTTCAGCATTCGCATTTACATAAGATGCGCCAACTGCAACCGCTGGAGTGATGAAGTAGTTTACGTTTGCGCCCCAAGCTTTGTCTGGAGAACCAGCATAGCTAGATTCCATATAAGATGCGCCCACGCTTAAAGCAGGGTTAAGGAAAAGAGTTGTGCCTAAGTTATAAGCAGTATCTTCGCCATATACTAAACCAGTTTCAAAACCAATTGACATGTTCGTACCATCAATTGCACCTACATATTTAGTACGTGCAGTGATCGCATCCTGGTCTTCATTAATAGTTTGAGATTCTAGAGCTGCTTTCACAACGCCATTATTGAACATGTTGAATGCGTCATAAGAAACTTGGTCAGCAACGCTAGTATAACCTACAGCAACCAAGAAGTTAGGTGCAAGTACAGCACCGAGTTCTAATGCATAACGGTCGCCTTGGTCATCTTTTTGAACGCCTTTACCATCAGTAATGGTGTGGCTATAAGATGCACTTGCATAAGCAGGAACAAATTTAGTTGGAACATAAGCTTCAGCTTTAGCACCAAAAGTATGAGAAACTTGGTCTTTAAAATCAGCGTCTACATCGTATTCGCCATATGTATATGCTAAAGAAACATTTGATGCCTGGTTTAAGAAAGCTGCTTCAGCTAAAGGACCTTTAGATGCATCTACATTTTTAAAGTAGTAAGTACCTTGAACCGCACCAGTGAAATCTTTGTCATTAACAGTATTGTCGATGAACTCTGACTGACCTTGAACTTCAAATTGATATGCTTGAGCGCCGGTCATGGCTAATAATAAAGCAGTGGCTAAACCGAGTTTTTTCATGATATTTACCGTTTAGTTACAGAAGATATACAACAGGGGAGCTATTGTATTGTAACAATTTATTAAGTCAATCAGCTGCTAAGTCCTTGTTTTTTACGATTAAAAAATTGTATTAATTTTGTATAAAAGTCTACTTATTTAAACATGTTTCAGCTAGGTTAAAATTACCTTTAATTACAGCAAGCTATGCTTAGGGTTCAGCTTATAAAATGATAAAAAAGGCTAAATCATGAAGATTTAATTATCCCTAAAAACGATTAAATTTTAATTTTGATTGGTATAAACAATTTTAAATTTCTGCTTTAGAGAGGATAGAGGATAAAAAGTCCAAGTATTTTAAATATACAATTTTTCTGTTAATTATTTATTTAGATCATTGTTTTTTAATTTATTGTGATAAATGTCACTATTAATGAAGGTGGACAACCTTAAATCCGACTAAAATAATAGGCTTTACTTTGCAGGCGAAATCGCACATAATAGAGAAATCAGGTCATGGTTCATACTTATATAGGATTCTGACTGATTCTCCACAATTTTTTCGTTTTATCGGCCCAGCTTTCCCCAAGGTTGGGCTTTTTTTTATTTTAAATTTATGAATAGAAGGCAAATAAGCCTACAAAGCTTCTTTATGAAAAAATAAAAAACGCACCAAAATGATTCATTTTTACCAGATCAAAAAGCGAGATATCAATAAACAACAAAAAAAAACCTCAATCTTCAAAGAAAATTGAGGTTTTTTCGCCAAAATGTCCGGGTAAATTAAAAAATCTGCTGAGGAATAATTTAACTCGCCCTAATGCGGTGCATTATGCACTTAATTGTGGCAGGTGTAAATAGGTTAAAAACAAGTTTATTTAATTTTTTAACTATAAATATTTTCTTATTTTGATATGCGTTTGTGTTGGACTGTAGATATAAAACTCTGCTGTACCATCTGAAAGGAGTAATATTACAAATTTTAAGAAGTTAAGATTGTAAAAAATTATGGAAAACATAAGTTAACTAAGACCAAAGACATTAAGAAAATCTTTTTTTATTTGTATAATAAACATTCTATTTAACCCGAATCCTGCTTAAGCTGATGACTTCATAATTTGAATTGTTGGCTTATTTTTATGGATCAGTTGATATGCACACAAGGACGCGTAGATCCCTCCTAAAAATCCATGAACACTACGTGCTTTGCTTGTCACTAAATTGTACTGACCTTTCAATAAACTGAATAAAGTCTCTATCTTATTGCGCTGTTTTAAGTGATATTTATCTGACTCAGAAAGTTGTATAGCCTGCATATTTTTTCGATGATAGGTAATTAAATCAATACCTTGCTCTTTCAACCTACTCTTCAGTTCTTGACTAATATAGCCACGATCTCCATACAACTTTGCTTCCATCTCTTTAACGAGTCTCTCAACCATTTTGATATCAGCCAAATGTCCATTGGATAAAGCAGAACAAGCAATTTCACCAAATTGATTCATCACAATATGTAATTTACAGCCATAAAACCAGCCCATTGAGCTTCTACCACGTGATGCAATTTGGACTAATGATTTATGGCGTTGAATACGTTGATTTTTACAAACTGGCAGAGTTGTTGAATCAATCCATAAATATTGTGTACCTTGGCCTTTCATTAGCGCCACATGTAAAGCGTGTAGAGCTAATTGATGTTTATTAATCAGATGAATCATCCGTTGGTAACAGGGTAAGCTTTTAAATAAATGATTTTTATCCTGTTTCAACCATGTGAAAAATGCTTTGAAATTAGTGAAATGAGAACATTTATACCAGATCGCGATAAAAGTGATTTCTGAGATACTCAAGTGAGCGGTTCGGACTCTGGAGAAACGACGACTTTGTTTAAGGAAATTCCAGTAGGTTGCTTCAAATTTAAGAAAGAAATCATCAATTTATTTTTCAAGTCAATTTTTTATCCGCGATTCGGGTTATTTAGATTTGTTTGTAATATTGGGGCGTAATACAATAGCATGAGTACATTACGCTCTGAGTGGATCAGTAAACGTTTATACTGGTCGATGTCGATTATTATTTTGTGCTTACTCTGCATCTGTATTCCCTTGATTGTCAGTAGCAGTCAAAGCTATTTAAAATCCAGACAAACCTATCAACAACTGAATGCCTTACAACAGGTCGCTGATCTGGCAAATAAAATTTCGCGTGAGCGCGCACCTGCCAATAAAGCCATGTCCAGTTCGGTGCAAGAATTTGCCAAGCATAAGCAAGAGTTAATCCGTTATCGGCAGCAGGTAGACCAGCAATTATCCCTGACGACTGAAGTATTGGCAAAAGTTGGTTTTAACGATCTGAATCAGCAACTTTCACAGCTTGAAATCAGTATGAAAAAAGGACGTGCACAGGTTGATGCCTATACCCGGATGCCACGTCAGCAACGTAGTGCACAGGAAATGGATCAGGCCATTCTGGCGATGTTCGCTGCCTGGGAAAGTTGCCGCGAACTTTTGCGGGGTGTGGCAATGACTTCAGATAGCTCATCAACTCATCTAAAGAACTATATTAGCCAGATTCTATTTTTATCTGATTTGCGCGATCAGGCAGGACGGGTTGCCTCGTCTGTCATGGCGCATGTGACATTTGAAACACCGCTCCCGACAGAAAATATTACTCGCTCTTTACAGACCCAGCATCAGGTACGTTATCTGTGGTCATTAATTGATACCCTTCAACCTGCTCAAGAAAAAACCGAGGAATTCATCCATTTGCATCGGCGGGTAGAAACCAAGTTTATTCAGCAAGGTTTACCGATCGTCAGTGAGCTGATCAATGATAGTCTGGAGCAACGTGATTACCATTTAAGCGGAACCCAGCTGACTGAAGCGATCGTAGATAAATTTGTGACTGTGGTAGACCTACAAACTTACCTACTGCAATACAGCCGAGATGCAGCGATCCGAGAAATGAACAGCAATATGCAGCGTTTAACCTGGAGCATATTGTTGTCGCTGATTTCATTGCTGACCGCTATTTCTACCATGATCTTTGCACGCAAACAGGTTTTTCTGCCGCTGATTCAGGCGCGTCGCCTGCTGTTGAATTTATCTAAAAATTCGGGTCGTCAAAAAATTGATATGCCGCTGTGTGACACGAGCCATTCAGATTCTCTATTTGCGGCCATTCAGAAATTACAGCAGATGTTGCAGGAACGCGATGCCCTGGAATTTCGTTTAAAGAATATTGCCCACTCCGATTCTTTGACCGGATTATCCAACCGTTTCGCGCTGGAAGAATATATCCGCTTTCTGGAAAATCAGCCGGGTCAATTGAGCCAAACCTGTCTGATGATTATTGATATTGATCATTTCAAAACAGGTAAATGATCAATATGGACATATTATTGGCGATCAGGTCATTCAGCTGGTGGCAGAGCGTTTAAAAGCCAATGTCCGTGCTACAGATTTGCTGGTGCGTTATGGGGGCGATGAGTTTCTGGTACTGATTGAAAATATCCAGAGGCAGCAGGCACTGATTGTGGCCAATAAAATCCGCGCTGAAGTGGCGGAGCGTCATATTGTGACTGCAACAGGAGATGAGATCAAGGTTTCGGTCAGTATTGGAGTGGCGATTGGTGCTGGCTCCTGGATAGCTTTATTGTCCAATGCAGATGATGCTTTGTTTGCGGCAAAGGCCAAGGGACGCAATGCGGTGGCGGAGGTTTAAATTCGTGGCAAAGTACTTTTTAATTTAAATTTAAGCCAATTTATTATCCTTAGATGCATAAAGATGAAACCAGAAGAAAGATTAGAACGGATATTTCGAGAAAATGAAAACAAAGGTATGGCTGTGGCTATTACTGGATATTGGGGAGTGGGTAAAACTTTTTTTTGGAAAAATTTTCTAAAAAACCAAACTCTTGAGGAGCATAAAAATGTTAGTAATTTCTATTACTATGCAAGTAAATTAAATTATACAAATATATTTGAGAATAAAAAATATGCTTATGTTTCATTGTTCGGCATAGAAACTTTAGATGCTCTAAAGAATGAAATTGCCATAAAAATTGGTTGGAATCCACATTCTAGAAATATACATACTCATTACGGAATACCTCAACTTGTTAAAAGTTCATTAGCCCAATTCAAAGATATAAAGCTTTCTCATTATGGAGTGAGTTCGAGTTCAAAGTTAATAGATTCCTTACTTTATTCAGAGGTAAAAAATTCAATTATTTGCTTTGATGATTTTGAAAGATTGTCTGAAAAAATTAAAATTCAAGATGTTATGGGTTTAGCAAATCAATTAAAGCTTGAAAGAAATTGCCAAGTAATTTTGATTTTAGATGAGTCAAAAAGTGAAGATAATAAATATACTGAATACAAAGAAAAGTTAATTGATGCAGAAATCAAAATAACTACTGTTGAACCTTTGATTCGTGCAAATACTCAAGGCATAGATGCACCATTAGTTGATTTGATGGTTGAATTCGCAGAAAAATTAGAAATTCATAATTTTAGATTTTTTCAGAAAGTTATTAAGTTATATAAGCAATTCTTAGAGCAATTATCTGAGCAAGTAGCAGATACAACAAAAGAAATTATTTTGATTCGAGTATTACAAGGATATTTTATTGAAGATTTTGGTAAGGAATATGAGTTTGGATGGAACGATATTAAATTAGTTTTTGAGGAGAAACAAAAAGATTGGTCTGAAAGAAGGCAGAAAACATATGAGTCTTTGAAATTGATAGCCTATGATTTTGTCCATGCTGATGAATGGTTAATCGAATTTAAGAAATACTTTGATCAAATTCAAGAGCCTGACTTTATAAGATTGGCTGAGTTAGCTAATTCGCATCTAATATCTGAATATAATAATAATGTAAGAAGCGAGCTAGAACGGTTGATGATGCAATGGCGAAATTTAGAAATTAATAGTCAATTTTGTCAAAAATTATATGATGCATCTTGTAAGCGAATAGGCTTTGAGAACTTAGAAAACTTAAATTTTTATTGTGAGTTACTTGTCGAATTTGGAAATGAAAGCTTAGCATGTGAGTTAGAAGAAAAGATTAAAGGATGGTTGCAAGAAAGATATATTAGTACCGGTCATAGCTTTGTTGAAGATCAATTTAGTTTTGGATTTAAAAGTGAGAATAAATTTCATATTTATCTTAAAAAACTGAATGATGAAATGCCATTTCAAGGATTACCAACTTTAATTGATATAATATATCGATACATCGAGCATAGTGGGTGGAATCCTCATACGGATCCACAAGTATTTAGATCTGCAACTAAAGCTGATTGGAAAGATTTAATTTTTAATGGAATTTCAAAAGACGAAAGATTTAAAAAATTTCATACATTAGGCGTTTTAAAAAAGATACTTAGTCAGCAAATCAGTGTTGAATTACAGCCACAAATTAATACTTTAATATTTGAAGTACTTGATGAGGAGGTAAAAGTATCTAGCCCTGAAAGACAAAAAAATATTGAATATGTCATAAAAAGATTAAAAGAATAAAAAAGGGCTCTTATGAGCCCTTTCTAAATCACTTTAACAACGGCTTCAAGAATTTACCCGTATGTGAAGCTTTGACTTTCACGACCTGTTCAGGCGTACCTTCCGCGACAATCATACCGCCACCCGAGCCGCCTTCAGGACCTAAGTCCACGACCCAGTCGGCAGTTTTAATCACGTCCAGATTATGTTCAATTACCACGATGGTATTGCCCTTGTCGCGTAGCTGATGCAGGATGTCCAGCAGCTTGGCAATATCATGAAAATGCAGACCCGTAGTAGGCTCATCCAGAATATACAGGGTTTTACCGGTATCGCGTTTGGCCAGCTCCCGCGCCAGTTTCACCCGTTGCGCTTCACCACCAGAAAGAGTGGTCGCAGACTGACCCAGACGGATATAACCCAATCCCACCTGATGCAAGGTTTCCAGACGACGGTGAATCACCGGAATGGCATCGAAGAAATGCATGGCATCTTCGACGGTCATTTCCAGCACATCTGAGATGTTTTTTCCCTTATAGTTCACTTCCAGCGTTTCACGGTTATAACGCTTGCCTTGACAGGCATCACAGGGCACATACATATCTGGCAGGAAGTGCATTGCTACCTTGATCATCCCGTCTCCTTCACAGGCTTCACAGCGTCCACCTTTCACGTTAAACGAGAAACGACCCGCCGTATAACCACGACCTTTGGCTTCCTGTGTTTGTGAAAACAGTTCACGAATCGGCGTGAACAGGCCGGTATAAGTTGCTGGGTTTGAACGTGGTGTACGGCCAATCGGACTCTGGTCAATATCCACCACTTTGTCCAGATACTGCAGGCCATCAATTGAATCAAACTTTTCAGCAGTCAGCGTGGTCGCACCATTGAGCTGGGTCGCTGCCAAAGGCAGAAGGGTTCGATTGATCAGGGTCGATTTACCTGAACCGGATACCCCGGTGATACAGGTCATGATACCCAACGGAAGGGTCAGATCGACTTTCTTTAGGTTGTGCCCGGCGGCGCCCATCAATTTGATCTGTTCTTCCGGCTTAGGGGGCTGGATGCGTTTTTTTGGCACCTCGATTTTCAGTTTGCCAGACAGATATTTTCCAGTCAGGGAATCTTCGTGTTCTGCCAGTTCCTGATAGGTTCCTTCC
This sequence comes from Acinetobacter sp. S4400-12, assembly GCF_024129495.1. Taxonomy (NCBI): domain Bacteria; kingdom Pseudomonadati; phylum Pseudomonadota; class Gammaproteobacteria; order Moraxellales; family Moraxellaceae; genus Acinetobacter; species Acinetobacter sp. S4400-12. The sequence goes on from NZ_JAMXYB010000008.1 coordinate 75,360, forward strand.
GCAATGATATATCCGCCATGTACCCCGGCACCCGGGCCAATATCAATAATATGGTCAGCGGCGCGGATTGCATCTTCATCATGTTCAACCACCAGTACGGTATTGCCCAGATCGCGCAAACGGATCAGGGTTTGTAACAGGCGGTCATTGTCACGCTGATGCAGACCAATTGATGGCTCATCCAGGACATACATGACACCCATCAGGCCGGCACCGATTTGGGAAGCCAGACGGATACGCTGTGCTTCACCACCCGACAGGGTTTCGGCAGAACGTGACAGACTAAGATAATTCAGGCCGACGGACACCAGAAAGTGCAGACGTTCACGAATTTCCTTGAAAATCTTGTCCGCGATTTCACCACGGGCACCTTCCAGATTCAGGCTCTGATAATAACTTTCGGCATCACCAATCGACATGCGGGTAATGTCAGCAATGGTCTTGTCCAGAATTTTCACATTACGCGAAATTTCATTTAGACGTGAACCATCACAGGCATCACAGGCAGCATTGGATAAATACTGCGCCAGATCATCGCGCACATAATTGCTTTCTGTTTCACGGTAACGGCGTTCTAGGTGGGGCAAAATCCCTTCAAAAGGCATCACCCGGTTATGACGACGGCCGCGTTCATCAATATAGCTCAGGTCAATTTTTTCCTTGCCGCTTCCATACAGGAATTTCTTTCGGGTGTTGGCATCCAGCTCTTCCCAAGGAGTATCCAGAGAAAAGCCAAAATGCTCGGCGACTTTTTGCAGCATGCCATAATAATAAGGACGCTGACGGTCCCAGCCGCGGATCGCGCCTTGACTGATGCTGACCTCTGCATTCGGAATCAGTTTCTCCGCACTGAAATGGCTGCGTGTCCCCAGACCGTCACAGACCGGGCAAGCACCAAAAGGGTTGTTAAAGGAGAATAGACGCGGTTCCAGTTCGGCCACTGCGCGTTCACATTCTGGACAGGAGTGCTTGGCAGAAAATATCCGATCCTCATGCTCATCTTTCATCCAGGATAGAATCGCGATATCTCCACCCAGACGTAAGGCAGTTTCAAAACTTTCGGCAATACGGTTGCCCAGGTCATCACGTACCTTAAAGCGGTCAACCACCACTTCGATACTATGTTTTTTCTTTTTATCCAGCTCGGGTGGTGGATCAATTTCCATGATCTCGCCATCGACACGGGCCCGGACAAAGCCCTGGCTTTGCAGTTGTTCAAACAGGGCGGTGTATTCGCCCTTACGTTCACGCACCACAGGCGCTAATAATAACAGTGCAGTACCTTCTTCCAGTTCCTTAACCGCATCGACCATTTCACTGACCGTTTGCGCGACCATCGGCAGATCATGTTCAGGACAATAGGGTGTACCGACACGCGCATAGAGCAGACGTAAATAGTCATAAATTTCGGTAATTGTTCCGACCGTTGAACGTGGGTTGTGGCTGGTGGATTTCTGTTCAATGGCAATGGCGGGACTTAGGCCTTCAATTGAGTCGACTTCCGGCTTTTCCATTTGGGAGAGGAACTGGCGCGCATACGCAGACAGGGATTCTACATAACGGCGCTGGCCTTCGGCATAGAGCGTATCAAAAGCCAGTGAGGACTTGCCTGAACCCGACAGTCCCGTAATCACCACAAACTTGTCGCGTGGGATATCAAGGCTCACATTTTTCAGGTTGTGGGTACGTGCACCTCGAATACGGATGTGGCTTTGGCTCATGCAATGATCCTAGAATATTCATCAAAAACCTTTATATGATACCGAATGAAAAATGTTCAAGTGCAAATAAAAGTATTTTAAACGTCAAGTTATGTCGGATATTAGTCACGTGCCCTGTATAAAGACTGGTGCCTAATTGTGGTTAATTTTCACTCATTGCTCGCTTGGCAGGCTAGGGTAGCGAGGCGAATCTGATCTTTTCAAAGCATATATCATGCGGAATATCATGAAGCATTTGGGCTTAGACGTTGAGTTGATTTTTCAGAAACTGAGTATAGTCTTCTTCAAAAAATCCAGAGCAAACAGACCATTGCAGCAAAGACCCAGCAAGTGAAACGAAACTAAAAAAATTATCAAAACCAAGACCTGCGAGTATCAGAAGAGGAAGTTTTTTGCGGTGATTGAGAGGCTTAACAGCAGAGGAAATATGGAGATAAAGAAAAACTGTAAGTGAGGGAGAACGTCCATTATGCACATTTCATCGCTTGATGAATAAAAATGCCAGTCAATGGTTCACTGACTGGCATTTTGGATGGATTTTAGAAACGAAAATTTAGTTCACGTCATCCAGACCTGGCCATTGGCGCTGTTCAAAGGCACTCTCCCAGAACAGCCATTCCAAACGGGCCGCATCGGTATAAGCCTGATGCATTTTCTCCAGTGTATCGGCATCCACCCGCTCGGCAATACGGTCAATAGTGCTAATTACATTACGCACTGCGGTATGGAATTCTTCACCGGCATAGGTATCAATCCAGGCCTGGTAAGGGTTATTCGGGGCGGCATTATCAATAATGTCCTTGCCCACTTCTGCATAAATCCAGAAACACGGCAGCAGGGAAGCCACCACCACCGGATAGCTTTCTGCCCAGGCCACCGCCTGTAAATAAGAAGTGTAATGATGGCAAGCCAGTGTCAGCGGGGTATTTTCAAACTGCGCCTTGCTAATACCAAAATCCTGCATAAAGCCATCATGCAGGCTGCGTTCGACCACAATGGCAATTTTAGCCGCCTCACTAAACTGGATAACGTCATCGGCTTCAAACGCTTTTGCCGCACAGACAGCCAAGGCACGGCCATAAGCCAGCAGATAATGCGCATCCTGAATCACATAATGACTAAAAGCCTCACGGCTGAGTGTTCCCTGTGCCAGTTGCTGGTTAAACGGCAGGGCCAGTGTCTTTTGGTAGAGCGCAAGATTACGTTGCCAAACCTGTTGTGAAAAACTCATGCTGAAATCCTTAGCAGTTTAAGTTAAGCCATGCAGCACTATAGCAAAGAACCGGCTGTTTAAAAGACCAGGGAGGCTGCCTTGAGAAAATAATACAAAAGACCACAGGAAGTGCTTTGGTTTGGGCCACAAAAGTTTCATAATTGGCACAGTTTATTGTGTCCGTATTGCAGTTCTACTGAAAAAATACGTCTTATTTACTTGATTCAAGGTCGATATGTATGTTGAAACATTTTGGTTTCTCAATCGCATTCTCGATCGTGTGTCTTGGTTTGTCTGCTTATTGGGGTTATACCCATGGTCCGGAAGCGGGCTTGCAAACCATGCTCACAGCGCTTGCCATCACCGCTATCTTAGCGATTATGGAAGTGTCGTTATCTTTCGATAACGCGGTTGTCAATGCCTCAGTCCTACGGGGATGGGATCCATTCTGGAAAATGCTATTCCTGACTATAGGGATTTTGATTGCCGTATTTGGTATGCGTTTAATCTTCCCGGTGGCCATTGTCGCGGTAACTGCGGAAATGGGCTTTATGGAAGTGGTACGGCTGGCCCTGAATAATCCTGCAGAATACTCGGCGCGTTTGATGGCCCATCATCCGGAGATTGCTGCTTTTGGTGGCGCTTTCCTGTTGATGGTGTTTTTGAACTTCTTCTTGGATGAAGAGAAAGACACGCACTGGTTCAGAATGCTGGAACGCCGTCTTGCCAACTTGGCTAGTGTTCCGGCCATGTCGGTCTTTATTGCCCTGGTGGTGCTGTTAATTATGGCTGGCAATGTGGTGGAAGACAAACGCTTGGCAGTGACCATGGCGGGAATCTGGGGCATCGTGATTTATATTGGGGTGCAGGTCCTCAGTCATTTACTGGGCGGTGAGCCGGAAATTGATGAACAGGGCAATGCCATTCGTCATGATGAAAATGGCGTACCGACGGGTGTGGTCAAAGCCGGTATTGGTGGTTTCCTGTATCTTGAAGTGCTGGATGCCTCTTTCAGTTTTGATGGGGTGATCGGAGCCTTTGCCATCACCTCTGATGTGGTCATTATTATGCTGGGTCTGGCGATTGGTGCGATTTTCGTCCGTTCAATGACCATTTATCTGGTAGAAAAAGGCACACTGGATGCCTATATCTATCTGGAGCATGGCGCGCATTATGCAATTGGTGCTCTGGCCTTTATCATGATTGCCAGCGGAACCGGTTTGCATGTTCCTGAAATTGTGACTGGCCTGATTGGGGTGGCCTTTATTGTCTGGGCTGTTATTGCCTCTATCCAATATAAGAAAAAAGAAAGTGCCCTGCATCAATAAGGGATTCTGATCTTGAAAAGCGTGGCTCCGGCTGCGCTTTTTGTTTTTCAGCCCCTGCTGATTTTTATTTCAAATAAAAATCATGCCTTACTGGGGATGGAATGTCCTATAATCTGTGCACCAAGATTAATTCGCTGAATCGCCTGAATTTATGATGAATGCTTTAGAACGTCGCTCGACCTTTGCCCTGAGCAGTATTTTTGCGCTGCGCATGCTGGGGTTGTTTATGATTATTCCTGTATTTTCAGTAGCAGGGCAGTCATATGAATATGCTACGCCTGCGCTTATCGGTCTGGCGGTTGGTATTTATGGCCTGACTCAGGCGTTGCTGCAAATACCATTTAGCCTGATCGCTGACCGTTATAGCCGTAAACCCCTGGTGGTTCTGGGCCTGTTGCTTTTTGCCCTGGGCGGTGCGGTTGCCGCCATGTCCGACACCATTTATGGAGTCATCATTGGACGTGCAATTGCAGGTGGCGGCGCAGTCTCGGCTGTGGTCATGGCCTTGCTGGCCGATGTGACCCGTGAAGAAAACCGTATGAAAGCAATGGCGGTAATGGGCATGAGTATCGGCCTGTCTTTTGTGGTCGCGTTTAGCTTGGGGCCTTGGCTGACCGGACTGGTCGGTATCTCTGGCCTGTTTTGGGTCACGACCATTATGGGACTGGCGGCAATCGCCATGCTGTTGATGGTACCTAAAGTCAGCCGTCATCATAAAAACTTCCAGCAGGGGTATTTGACCCAGCTAAAACAGGTGCTGAAAATGGGCGACCTGAACCGTCTGCATATTTCAGTTTTCACCCTGCATTTATTGCTCACTGCGATGTTTATCTATGTACCTTCGCAGCTGATTGAGTTTGGCGGTTTACCGTTGTCGAGTCATGGTTGGGTCTATCTACCTTTACTCTTGATCAGCCTGTTTTTTGCGTTTCCAAGTATTGTACTCGCAGAGAAATACCGTCAGATGCGCGGTATTTTCCTGACGGCAATTGGCGGCATTATTTTGGGCCTGTTGATCCTGATTTTCGGTTTTGAATCCAAATATATATTGCTGGCCGGACTGGGCCTGTTCTTTATTGCCTTTAATGTGATGGAAGCTTTGTTGCCGTCCTGGTTGTCCAAGGTGGCCCCGATTCAATCCAAGGCCACCGCAATGGGCGTCAATGCCAGTAGCCAGTTTTTGGGTGCATTTTTTGGTGGCGTGATTGGTGGTCAATTATTGCTTTTGAACAATACGTTACTGGGTTGGAGTATCTTATCGGCAATTGCTATAATTTGGCTATTGATGAGTTTTGGATTGGCACAACCTCGTTATCTTTCCTCACTGGTCCTTCGTTTGCCGGAGACCCGACAAACAGACGAATGGACTTCTCAGCTTTTGGCAATTCGTGGTATTGAAGAGGTTGTGGTGATGTCTGAACAGCAAGTGGCCTTTGTCAAGGTCGACAAACAGCAGGTTAATGAAGTCTCGCGACAACAATTAACGCACTTGTTAGGTAAAGAGGTAGCCATTTAAACATAACTCTTATAAAGTAAAATAGATACAAATAGGAATACAGATCTCATGCGTGGTGTAAATAAGGTTATTTTGGTTGGTACTTTAGGTCGAGATCCTGAAACAAAAACTTTCCCCAATGGGGGCTCCCTTACACAGTTTTCGATAGCAACCAGCGACTCGTGGACAGATAAAAATACCGGTGAGCGTAAAGAGCAAACAGAATGGCACCGTATTGTGCTGCACAACCGTTTAGGTGAAATTGCACAACAATACCTGCGCAAAGGTTCTAAAGTGTATATCGAAGGTTCATTGCGTACCCGTCAATGGACCGACCAGAATGGTCAGGAACGCTATACAACAGAAATCCGTGGCGAACAAATGCAGATGCTGGATTCGGCACGTCCACAAGGTGAACAGGGCGACAATGGTTTTAACCAGCCGCGTTTTAACAATAATCAGGGCGGTTATGGCAATAATAACCCGCAAGGTGGCTATGGTTCAGCGCCACAGCAAGCTGGTTTCAATAACAACCAGGGTGGGGGTTATGGCAACAATAACCCGGGCGGCTTTACACCCAAAGCACAGCCGGCGCCAACTCCGGCACCTGCGGCCGATCTAGATGATGATTTACCATTTTGACACCTACTAGAGACCATGTTTTGTAAAGTTTATAAAATTATTCTTTATTAGTAGTTAGTTACAAAAGAAATTTACAGATACTAGAAATGGTTCTGTAAATTTTTTTACTTATGATTTATGATATTTAATACTTAGATATTTTGTTAAATAAAGCCATGATGTTTGTTAAAAGATTTGTAATGAGTGGTGGTGAGAGATTCGCTGTTCTTTTGAATAGTGATGGTGTTCCTATGACTTATCCAAATTTATATACGATCATTCATTTAAGAAATCGTGGTCAATCAATCAATACTATTACAGCTATTCTAGAAGATATTAAGTTGCTGTTTCAGTTATTGGATAAGTTAGGAATTGATTTGGAACAAAGGATTAAAAATAAAGATTTTTTAAAATTAGATGAAATCGAAGCTTTAGTAAATTTAACCAGTTTCAATCGTAGCCGATTAAGCGGGACAGCTTCAAAAAAAAAGATCATAAGTTTTCCAAAAAGTAATAACAAAGAGCGAGCTAGAGCAAAATTGGTTGTTACTCAGGACTATGTATCCAAACAATTGATATATCGGCGGTTAACTAATTTTGCCGAATATATTGGGTGGTTTGAGACGCATCTTCATTCATCTGCAATAACAAGTACAAAGCAGTTTTTAAAATCTCGTAGACCTCGTAAGTCCATGGATATTCAGGCTGAATACAAATCTTTTGATACTGATCAACTAAATAAAATTTTAAAGGCAGTTGATCCTGATAATCAGAACCGTATTTGGACTTCAGATTACATTACTTATAGAAATGAGCTGATTACCTATTTGTTTTTATATCTTGGGTGTCGTAAAGGTGAATTATTAAATTTAAAAATTACAGATATAACACCCTCTCAAGGTGGTACGTCGTATCTTACTATTAAGCGTAATCCTCATGATGGAAGTGATTCTAGGCTATATCAACCGTTGGTTAAAACTAGAAGTCGATCAATTGCAGTCAATCAAAACTTAAAGAAAAAATTAGAAACTTACATTTTAAATTATAGATCAGCCATACCGCATGCAGAGCTAACAGACTTTTTGATTTTATCAAATAAAGGTAAACCTTTATCAATAAAAGCTCTAGATAAAATCTTTTCAGAAATTTCTGAAGTCGTTTTATTCAATGTGCATGCACATGCATTTAGGCATACATGGAATGATAAATATACAGATAAAGTTCAGACTTTAATTAAATCTGGAAAAATAACAGAAGACCAGGCTGAGAGAGATCGTGCGTATCTGATGGGGTGGATACCTAACTCACAAAGTGCAAGAAGATATTCAAGACGTGCAGAGAATAAGCGTGCCGTAGAGGTTGGCTTAAGTATCCAAGAAAAATTTGAGGATGAGAATGAATAAATCAATTCGAATCGATAGTTTAGATAAGTCGCAAAATACTTTTACCTCATTCAAAGGTTATGAGTTTAGTATCGATGATCAGAAATGGGTATTAGATATCAATAAAACTATAGATATCTCTCGTATACGAAATTTTGAGTTTTCTGTCCAATCTGATGTAGTCATGACTTTGGTTCATTTTGCTAAGTATAGTTCAAGTTCACATACAGCAAACATGTGCGAATATATTGGTAAATATTTTGATATTACAGGAGAGGATCATTTTTCAATTAAAGGTCTTTTAAATTATAAAAATTTTTATTCGGCAAAAAAAGATGAATACAAAGTAGCTATGCTACGAGTCTTTTTGAAGAAACTATATGATTTGGGTTATTCCTCAGTAGATGATGAAGTTTACGATCTAATGGATTCATGGAGATTGAGTGGCAATGAAAAAGGAGCAGCAGTCCTTTCCCTTGATCCAGATGAAGGTCCATTTAGCCCATTTGAATTTCAAACAATTATCACTAGAACCAATGAATATTTAGCAGAAAATAAGATTTCCTATTATGAGGCTGCTCTAATTCGTGTTTTTTGTGCGACTGGTAGACGACCAATTCAAATTGCTGGGTTAAAAGTAAAAGACTTATACGAGACCGATAAGTATAAGTTTAAGGATGAAAAAAAAGTTCATGTACTCAATATTCCAAAAGCTAAAATAAGAGGTGCTAGTGGATTTCGTTATGCTTTTCGTGAAGTAGGAATTCGTGAAAGTATCGTACAAATATTGTTTGAGCATACTCGAATTTTAAAGCAGAAATTAAGTAAAGAAATAAAACGAGAGCTATCTGAACAAGAGTTTGCAGAGCTACCGCTATTTTATGATTTTGAGAAATTGGTTAATTTGGATTGGGAAAATCGGCATGAAATTTCAGAAATTTTGCCAAAAGAAATTATTCATTTGCCTACGGTTCAATTAACTCAAAAGTTAAAAGATGCGGTAAGAAAGCTTGGTGTTCGTTCAAGGGAAACAGGTGATCCAATATTTGTTAATGCTTATAGATTTCGCTATACGCTTGGAACAAATGCAGCTAGGCAGAAAGCGGGTGTGAATGTGATTGCAAAGTTGTTAGATCATCATGATACGCAAAATGCTCACTGTTATGTGCAGAGTGTGCCCGAAATTGCACAGCAACTATCATCTATAATGGACGATAGTTTACGCAAATATGCAGATGCTTTTCAGGGGAAAGTTGTAAGAGATGAGATTGAAGCCCAATCACAAATTAAAGACGCGAATAGAATTTCTTCTGTAGAACAAGATTGTGACGTTGGTTCATGTGGTACAAATCAATACTGCAATGATTATGCACCAATCGCATGTTATCTATGTAGCAAGTTTATGCCTTGGGCAAATGCACCTCATTATTTGGTTCTAGAGCAATTAATTAAAGAGCGAGATGATCTAATTGCGATGGGTTGTAGCCTTGAAGTCGCTGCCGTGAATGACCGTACAATTATTGCCGTTCAGCAAGTTATGGATGCTTGTAAGGAGTTCAACCATGGATAATTTAATATATTTTCCATCTGACAAAATCCAATCTCCTTACTCCGAAATTAAGCAGTTTATTGATTTTGTTAAACAATTATCTGAATTAAATGAAGATATTAAATTTGATGAGAATTATTGGAAAGGCGAAGTAAACTTTGTCAAAACAGGTATTTCATCCAAAGATAGATCACCTGAAAATCTTTTGCATCATTCAATTCTAGAATTTGCCAAAGCCTATGTTAAGTATCAAAGAATTAACAGTAAGTTAAAAACTCAAGATACGATTCTTTCAATTCGGGCCATAGAACAAATATGCTTAGACCGATATGGTGAAGTTGATTTAACTAAATTGATTATTGCTGATTTTGACTTAGCTGCTGAAAATGCAAAGGAAAACTATAAAGCAAGTTCTGCTTATCATGTGGGTAGACAGCTAAAGATTCTTTTAGACTTTCTTCGCCAATTAAAAATATTAGCTTTACCAGATTGGAAAAGTCCAATTAAAAAGCCTTCTGAAAAATCAATTGTGTTAGATGCAGAGTCAGAGGAACATCGAGCTTCTAAACTTCCTGATGAGGATGCTATTTTTGCTCTAGCTGATATTTTCTCTCGAAAGGATTCAGAGTTGTCAGGTAGAGATATTTTTGTCACCAGTGCTGTGAGTTTGCTTCTAGCTGCTCCAGAACGAGCATCAGAGCTATTTTTCTTAAAGCATAATTGTATCCATGAGGAAGAAGTCCAAACGGTTTCTAAGAGCAGTTTAGGGCTTGTGGCAGATGGTTCTAATATTGAGAAAGTATTAGGTATCAGGTGGTATGCACAGAAAAATTATGGGTATGACATTAAATTCATTCCGAGTGTCATGATTCCAACGGTCAAACGGGCTATTAAACGTTTGATTAAGATGTCAGAAAAGTCTAGACATTTAGCATATTTGCTTGAGACAAGTGATAAATTTCCGAGACATGAGCTTTGTCCCAAAGTGCCTGATGATCAGTTATTAAAACGTAGTGAAGTGTTGTTGGCAATGGGGTTTGATGTGTCGCAATATGATGACAGTCAAGCAAATAAAAGTGCAAAACAGTTTTTAAAAACTCGTGATATTCCTATTGGCGATTATGAAGTCTGCCTGAACGATTTAAATATCATATTGCGAAATAGACTGCCAGATGGCTTTCCTTACGTACCTTTTAAAACAGGTAATGGCGTACAGGTTAAATGGTCTGAAGCTTTATTTTGTTGTTTTGCAAACCAATTTGACAAGGTTAAACCAACTATTTTGTCAGAATTATGGATGCCTCATATTGATACTATAAATGAAGACTTATCTCCTACCAAAAAAAAGAAAAAAGGAAGTGATGAGTTAACAAATGTTCAATCCATTTTCCAACGATGGGGATATGGTGACTACAGTGTGTCTACCCATCAATTTAGGCATCTTCTCAATACGATAGCAAATACCAATGGAATGGATAGCATGTTACTCGCTAAATGGTCAGGGCGAGCTGATATGAAGCAAAATCGAGTATATGACCACACTTCGGTTGAAGATCGTAATTTTGGCTTAATTGAGATGCAGAAAAATGAGGTTGGTACAGTAAATACTGATAGTACATTTACATTTCAGATCGCTACACCTCGAACTCTACAAGAGCTAAATACCAAAACAACATTGTCTATGCACACTACCGAGTTTGGACTTTGTACACATTCTTATATTGATGAACCCTGCCTAAAGTATAGAAATTGTCTTAATTGTACGGAACATGTCTGTATTAAGGGGGATGAAGAAAAGAAAAAACGGCTTCAAGATCGACTTAGAAAAGAAAAAATCTTATGGGCAAAGGATAAGGAAGCTGTTAGTAAAAATGTTACTGGTGCAACGGTCTGGTTGGGGACTAGAGAGCTTACGATTAAACGTTGTGAACAGTTAATTGCCCTACTAGATGATTCAAACATTCTTGATGGAACGCCTTTAAGTTTGCCGCCTTCGGAAGATGTTACACATCTTGATTTAGCGTATCAAAAAGCAGGTCGTAAACGTATCCCCGTTATTGAGAATACTCAACGGAAAAAGATAGAGGATGAACCACATTTGCTCAGTCCTGCATTGCAAATGGATTTATGGATTTGATATGGCACAGCATTTAACTGACAAAGACATTGAAAATATTGTCGAGCTTCTTGATTATTGGTCTTTAGATGAGAAATTAACATGGGAGCGGCTCTGTAAGGCTATTGAATTACAGTTAGAACTTGTACCTGCACCAACTCGTCAAACATTGCAGAAATACGCTCGTATTAAGAATGCTTATGACCAAAGTAAAAAGCCATCTAAGGCTTTGAATATAAATACTAATAAGACGAATAAACTACCTGCTAGTCTGAAAATTGCTCAAACTAAAATTGAGGCTTTGGAGGCTAAGAATGCAAGATTGGAAAAAGAAAATGCTATGTTGTTGGAACAGTTTGTGGTGTGGCAATACAATGCCCATAAGTATGGGCTCAGCATTGATAAATTGAATGAGCCAATGAGCAAAAAAAGTTCGGATTGATCAACAATCGAAGAGCTAAATGAGTTCTTAGTTCAGAAGCAATAGTAAAGTGTATTAGTTCAGACTTGATCGTACATTCTTCTTGAAAAAGAGAAAGTTACCCGTTTTGATAAAGGTGTCGAAATCTTAATCAAACAAAGG
>NZ_JAMXYB010000009.1:0-75456 GCF_024129495.1 Acinetobacter sp. S4400-12
AGCTGTTAAAGTTGTTTTACCATGGTCAACGTGACCGATTGTGCCCACGTTAACGTGTGGCTTATTACGTTCAAACTTAGCCTTAGCCATGAGATCTTCCTTTTTGAATTACTCATGCAGGATCGCTGCATGAGCACTTGGTTTTTAACTATAAATTAGTTTGGGCTTATAGTAATCCAAAGATTACTCGTCGTCACCTTTTTTACCGCCAGACTGGAATTTAGCAATAATGCCTTCCGCCACGTTACGTGGAGTTTCAGCATATTTAGAAAATTCCATAGAGTAAGTCGCACGACCTTGAGACATAGAGCGCATTTGAGTTGCGTAACCAAACATCTCAGCCAGTGGAACTTCAGCGCGAATGGCTTTAGTACCGCCAGGCAGATCGTCCATACCTTGAACCATACCACGACGACGGTTAAGGTCACCCATGATATCGCCCATATAGTCTTCTGGCGTTTCTACTTCAACTTTCATGATTGGCTCAAGAAGGATAGGATCCGCTTTCATGAAACCATCACGGAAGGCATAAGAACCTGCCATTTTGAACGACAATTCGTCAGAGTCGACATCGTGGTAAGAACCGTCGAACAATGTCGCTTTGATGCCAACTACTGGATAACCAGCAAGGACACCATTCTTCATACGTTCTTGGATACCTTTGTCAACCGCACCGAAGAACTCTTTAGGTACTACACCACCTACAACTTCTTCAGCGAATTCGTAATCTTTACCAGCATCTTCAGCAAGCGGTTCTAAACGTACGTATACGTGACCGAATTTACCTTTACCACCAGTTTGACGTACGAATTTACCTTCTTGTTCAACCGATTTTTTGATCGTTTCACGGTAAGAAACCATTGGTTTACCAATGTTTGCTTCCACACCAAATTCACGCTTCATACGGTCAACAATAATGTCCAGGTGAAGCTCACCCATACCAGCAATAATGGTTTGGCCAGATTCTTCATCAGTACGTACACGGAATGATGGATCTTCTTTTGCCAAACGGCCTAAAGCAACAGACATTTTTTCTTGGTCAGCTTTAGTTTTAGGCTCAACTGCAAGTGCAATTACTGGCTCTGGGAATTCCATACGCTCAAGTGTAATTACTGCATTTTCATCACACAGCGTATCACCAGTCGTTGTATCTTTAAGACCTACACACGCTGCGATATCGCCTGCACGAATTTCTTCGATATCCTGACGATCGTTTGCGTGCATCTGTACGATACGGCCTACACGTTCACGCTTCATTTTCACCGGGTTATAACACGGGCTACCCGCTTTTAGAACACCAGAGTAAACACGTACGAAGGTTAAGTTACCTACGAATTTGTCGTTCATGATTTTGAACGCAAGCGCAGAGAACGGTGCATCATCAGACGCTTCACGAGACGCTTCAGTTTCGTCTTTGTCGTTAAGGATACCCTTAATCGCTGCAACGTCAGTCGGTGCTGGCAAGAATTCAATCACCGCGTCCAACATACGTTGAACACCTTTGTTTTTGAATGCTGAACCACACATTGCCGGTTGAATTTCACAAGCTAATGTACGAGTACGTAAACCTGCAACGATGTCTTCTTTAGAAAGATCACCTTCTTCCAGGTATTTATCCATGAGTTCTTCTGATGCTTCAGCAGCAGCTTCGACCATGTTCGTACGCCACTCTTCAGCAGTCGCCTGAAGTTCAGCAGGAATCTCGCCGTATTCAAACTTCATACCTTGAGAAGCTTCATCCCAGATGATTGACTTCATTTCGATCAAGTCAACAACACCAGTGAAGTTTTCTTCTGCGCCCACTGGAACAACGACTGGCACTGGATTCGCACCAAGACGAGTTTTCATTTGCTCGATAACGCGGAAGAAGTTCGCGCCAGTACGGTCCATCTTGTTGATAAATGCAAGACGTGGAACGCCATATTTGTTTGCTTGACGCCATACAGTTTCAGACTGAGGCTGTACACCACCTACAGCACAGTAAACCATACACGCACCGTCAAGAACACGCATAGAACGCTCAACTTCAATCGTGAAGTCAACGTGTCCCGGGGTGTCAATTACGTTAATACGGTGTTGGTCGAACTGGTTAGCCATACCTTTCCAGAAGCATGTTACAGCTGCTGAGGTAATGGTAATACCACGTTCTTGCTCTTGTTCCATCCAGTCAGTCGTTGCTGAACCTTCGTGAGTTTCACCTAGTTTGTGGCTCTCACCTGTATAGAACAAAATACGTTCAGAGGTAGTTGTTTTACCTGCGTCGATGTGCGCAGAAATACCAATGTTACGGTAACGAGAAATTGGGGTTTGACGTGCCATGATTTCTAGCATTCCTAAATTTTGTTGTTTAAAACAGGACGCTTTAAGCTGCTAGCAACTTAAAGCGCTTTGATGACAATTGCGTGAAAGCAATGTTGTCATCTTCCTGATTAGGGCCTGTTTTATGTGCTTAGAAACGGTAGTGAGAGAAGGCTTTGTTGGCTTCAGCCATACGATGCACATCTTCACGTTTTTTAACCGCTGCGCCTTTGCCTTCAGATGCATCAAGCAACTCGCCAGCAAGACGTAAAGCCATAGTTTTTTCAGAACGCTTAGCAGCAGCATCTACCAACCAACGCATCGCTAGAGCAGTACGACGGGATGGGCGTACTTCCATAGGAACTTGATAAGTAGCACCACCAACACGGCGTGCTTTTACTTCGACCATAGGACGAACTTTTTCAAGCGTAGCTTCAAAAAACTCAACTGGGTCTACTTTAGATTTTTCTTGAACGCGTTCTAAAGCACCGTAAACGATACTTTCAGCAATAGATTTTTTACCATCTTGCATTACGTGGTTCATGAATTTAGCGATTGTTTGGCTGCTGAACTTAGGATCCGGAAGGATTTCACGAGCAGCAACTACGCGACGTCTTGGCATTTTAAACTACCTATATATATGACACTTCAGGTTAATCCAGCAGTAGCACAAAGTGTCATGTGCATTCGCTGGCCTTACTACACGTCGCTTGAATTTTCACAAAATTAAATGAAGAAATCAGACAAGCGAGACGATAAAGGATTACAGTTCTACAGTCTTAGAAAATTGTTCTTAAACAATTATTTCTTAGGACGTTTAGTACCGTATTTAGAGCGAGACTGGTTACGATCTTTAACACCAGCACAGTCTAAAGAACCACGAACAGTATGGTAACGTACACCTGGTAAATCTTTAACACGACCACCACGGATCAGAACAACACTGTGCTCTTGTAGGTTATGGCCTTCACCACCGATGTAGCTAGAAACCTCAAAACCTGAAGTTAAGCGAACACGGCAAACTTTACGCATTGCTGAGTTAGGTTTTTTAGGTGTAGTTGTGTAAACACGTGTACAAACACCACGGCGTTGTGGACAAGCCTTTAACGCAGGAACTTTAGATTTTTCAACTAAAGTCGTACGACCCTTGCGGATCAACTGATTTGTTGTTGCCATGTGGCAATTCTCCCGTTAATAAAAAGCCCCAAAAAACTACTACTTTTTGAGGGCATGCAATTGTAAGTCAAGATGGAAAATCGGTCAATATATCTGTGCCAGACAAAGTCCGATAAGTTCAAGACTTACACTATTCATTACAGCATCATTTACTGCTTGTTTTTTGATTTTTTAGCGGTATTTTTTGTAACATCTTCAGCTTTCTCGGTAGCTTGCGGCTGCTCAGCCTCCACTGCCTGATCCTTCTGTTCCGCCGCATCGATATTTTCTGCTGTAGTAACAGTTTCAATACTTTCAGTATTTTCTGATGGCAGGCCCAACTCTTCGTCCAAGGCGGCATCCGCATCAAAAGCATCTTTAGGAATTGCAGGCCGCTGCATGTGTTTATCTGCTACCGGCTCAACCAATTGATCTGTTAGTTTATCCAGCCCTTCTCTGACTTTTTCATCTTCTTTCACTTCAGCATCTTCAGGGCTCAAATCCTGTTGTTGTTTTTTAACCAGCTTCACCTGAGTGATATGATCATTTCCTTCAAGCGTAATTTCTTTGTCTAAAACTGGCTTGTCTGGGGCAGGAGCAACCTCCTCCGCATCATTTTTTTCCAGTAATTTCGGTGCAGCCTGCTCTAACAGACTCATCGCTTTTTCATAAGCTGAATATGGCGATAAACTGGCATCCTGATGCTGTAACAGATACTGACGTGCATGCGAGAAAACGTCCTGAGCTTTTTGATTCACATCATCCACAAAACGATGGCTATATACTGCACCAATTCCCGCACTAGCCAGTGGAGTCAGCTTAGTTAACTGCTCTAGAATAGAAAACTTCGACATATGGTTCATCCAGTCCCATTTCATGCTGCCATCTTCTTTACTGAGCCATTTTTTCAGAGCTTCGATATCATTATCCGAGCCCAGCATGTTCTGTAATTGAGAGAGATCATGAGTTTTAAGGGTATTGCTGATGGCTTTCAGACCAAGCAGCAAGGTCTGTTTTTCTGCAATCAGGCTGAGATCAATCTGTTTAAAAATATGCTGAACGATTTCTTGGTCATCTTCTTTACTCAGGTCGAAACCATAAGAACGGCCCACCTGATAAATGGTACGTAAAGCCAGTAATAACGACGCGGGAATATCAATTGCCGTTCCCACGACACCTGTGGTACCAGTCACTGCACCCTGTAGCGTAGCAATCCATTTATTCTGTTCGCCAAAAGCCTGAGAAAGACGCTTTGAGCGGTCTATGTCCTGAGTCAGCTCTTCCAGCTCTCGTGCACCTGCTTCATCCAGAATGGCATCAACTGAACTCATCTGGTTACTGAAATGATTTAAATGATCAAAGAAATAATCCGATACTTTTTCAGTAAGCTGCGGAGAAACAAAATGTGCCACGTTATTGACGGTATTAAAGCGACGGCCCAATAACTGACGGGAAACATTCGGGAGATGCTCACGCAACATCTGCTTTGGATTTTCATATTTTTTTGCTGTAAACGGACTTTTCACTTTGGCTGAACCCTCAATTATAGAATTATTATTTAAAACTTTACCGACTTTAGTAACCGAATCAGGTGCGACATGATGTAACAGATCCAATCCTGTTGAGCTGAACTTTTTCGCCACTCCAAACGCATTCGAAATCAGACCATTAGATGATTTATTATTAGCATTTCCCATTTTCCACCTCAGCATGCACGTGCTTGTATTTGGTATAAATACTAGGTGTAGTCAGCATTTATCTCAACCTTATTCTGTTTCATTTGGTAAAAGCCCCACCCAGCACTTTATGCACTCAATTCACTGTCACACGGCATAACATTTGCCATAAGATTTCAAAAACCTTTCTGCTATGATGTTCACCATCGTGAAACAGGTGTCAGCGCCATATTTCGCTGTTTTTACAAGGCCAAATATCTCCCTCTGACCCAGAGATAAACTATAAGGATCTGTAGATGAAACGTGTTGTCATCACTGGTATGGGTATTAACTCGTGCATCGGTAATACATTAGAGGATGTAAACCATTCTTTACAAAACGGGATTTCAGGAACACGTTTTAACCCGACTTATGCCGAACTGAATTTTAAAAGCCATGTCAGTGCAGCTGCTGAACAGAATTTCGATGGAATCGACCGTAAACTGAAACGCTTTATGGGCGTCTGCGCCATGTATGCTTATAACACGGCTATCGCAGCAGTTGAACATGCAGGCTTAAAACAGGAAGACCTGGCCAATAATCCGCGTTATGGTATTGCAGGCGGTTCTGGTGGCAACTCGACGGCATCTGTTGTAGAAATGGTTAAACTGCTGGAAGAAAAAGGCGCACGTAAAGTTGGTCCGTTCTTCGTACCACGCAACATGTCCAATACGATTACAGCAAACGTGGGCGTGGCTCTAAAACTTCAAGGTGTGGCACATTCAATCACCAGCGCATGTGCAACCTCTGCCGATGCCATTGGTTATGCGTACAACCTGATTCAGCTGGGCAAACAGGACCTGATGCTGGCTGGCGGCGGTGAAGAAGATCACTGGTCACAAAGCTTGCTGTTTGATGCAATGGGTGCGCTGTGCTCTAAATATAACGACACACCTGAAACGGCTTCACGTCCGTACTCGGCAGACCGTGACGGCTTCGTCATTGCTGGCGGTGGCGGTTTCGTAGTGCTTGAGTCTCTGGAACATGCGCAGGCGCGTGGTGCCAACATTCTGGCAGAAGTGGTGGCGTATGCGGCTAACTCTGATGGCGCGGATATGGTTGCCCCAAGTGGTGAAGGTGCAACACGCTGTATCCTGATGGCACTGGAAGAAGCCAAGCAACATGGTGTCGATAAAATTGACTATGTGAATACACATGGTACTTCGACGCCAGCGGGTGACGTGACCGAACTTAAAGCAATGGAGCGTGCATTTGGTGAAGGTCAGGTTCCCCCACTGAGTTCAACTAAATCTATGACCGGTCATAGCTTAGGTGCAGCGGGTGTTCAGGAAGCCATTTACTCAGTTCTGATGATGCAGAACGATTTTATTGCACCAAACATCAACGTGACTGAACTGGATGAAGGCGCAAAACCATTTGATATCGTACTTGAAAAACGTGATGCAAAACTGAATACTGTGATGAGTAATAGTTTCGGTTTCGGCGGCGTAAATGCCTGTCTCGTTCTCAAGAAATGGGAAGGTTAAGCTGCCCCAAATAGGGTGACTTGATGGATGCTCCTTCTGATGCTTTCTTGTGGGTAAAAGCATTACATATTATTGCTGTGGTATGCTGGTTCGCTGCCCTGTTCTACTTACCACGGCTTTATGTCTACCATGCGATGAGTGAAGATGCGATCAGCCATCAACGCTTCCAGATCATGGAACGCAAGCTGTACCGCGGCATTATGTGGCCTGCAATGATCGCCACCTTAATTACCGCACACTTTTTGGTAGATTGGGGCGATGCAACGCGCCACTATCATGAAGCCTTATGGTTTTACCTGAAAGTGGGTCTGGTCGGCTTACTGGTGATTTACCATCTGGTTTGTGGTTATTACCGCAAGCAACTGATGAAAAATGCGCATTACAAGTCCCATAAATTTTGGCGTTTTTTTAATGAAATGCCGACCTTCATTCTATTTGCAGTGGTGATTCTGGTGGTGGTTAAACCCGTCTTCTAATGTCATAACAAAATAAAAAAATCCCCGATCATTCGGGGATTTTTTTATTTAACCGTTACTCTCCAGAGAGTAGCTGTTGACGCTTGCGTGCACGTGGTTTGTATAACAGGTGATAAGTCGCAAATAAGATCATCAGCCAGAGCGGACTAATCATGAGTGCCTTCATGGTATCCGGTTCCAGGCTAAGAATGACCAGCGCGAAGAACAAAAAGATTAGCACGATATAAGACATCCAGATACCACCGGGCATTTTAAAGCTGGACGCTTCATGCTTTTCCGGCTGCTGCTTGCGGTAGCGGATATAACACACCATGATCAGGCTCCAGATACTGATAAACAGAATGACACAGAGCGCACTCGCTAAGGTAAAGGCTTCCATGGTATTCGGCACAAAATACTGAAATACCGCACCGGCCATAATAAAACCACAGGAAAATAGCAGGCCTTTAGCCGGAACTGCACGCTTGGAAAGCTCAGCCAGCCCCTGAGGTGCCTGTCCGCCACGTGCCAAACCAAACAGCATACGACTGGTGGAAAATACTCCACTATTCATGGAAGACATGACCGAAGACAGCACTACCAGGTTCATGATAATCGCTGAAACAGGAATACCTGCATGCAGAAACAGCGTCACAAATGGGCTTTGATCGGCTGGAATTTCTACCCACGGGGTCACTGACATAATAACCAGTAAAGACAGTACATAAAACAGGATAATCCGTGTCGGGATTGCATTCACGGCTTTCGGCAGATTCTTTTCAGGATCCTTGGTTTCAGCCGCCATTGTTCCTAACAGCTCCACCCCAACAAAGGCAAACATGGCAATCTGGAAGCCAGCCAGGAAGCCCATGGCTCCTTTCGGGAACATACCGTCATGTACCCAGACATTACTCAAGCTGGCAACCGAGCCATCAGGTGTCTGAAAATTACTAAAGATCATATAGCCACCGATGGCAATCAGACCCAGAATAGCCAGAATCTTGATCAGGGCAAACCAGAATTCAATTTCGCCAAACAGTTTGACTGTAAGCAAGTTAATTCCAAGTACCAGGAGTACACAACCCGCACTGATCAGCGCTTGCCCCAAAGGGGTAAAGACCATATCAGGTGGCAACCAGAAGTTCAGATAATTGATAATCGCGGCCAGATCGGCAATACCGACCAAAACCCAGCCCAGCCAGTAAGACCAGCCAATATAATAACCGGCACCCGGACCAATCAGGTCATGCGCCATATCAATAAAAGATTTATAGTGCAGATTGGATAGCAGAATTTCCCCTAATGCGCGCATCAGAAAAAAAAACATTGCCCCAATGATCATGTAGATAAATAAAATTGAAGGGCCTGCTAGCGCAATGGTTTTACCAGAACCCATAAACAGGCCTGTTCCAATGGCGCCACCAATCGCAATTAATTGTAGATGCCGGTTGGAGAGTTTACGTTGCAACTCATGGGGAGACGCTTGCGTCGCGTCAGTACGGGGAGGTGTTTTCATATCTGAACATCCTTTTAAACATCTACAGGACTTACAAAAAAACTCTTCAAATTCGATCCTGAACTGAAGAGTTAATGCTGCTCACCCCAAAGGAGTGAGCTTGAGCCTGTCTAATGTACTGCAGTTATTTACTAACCGATATAAAACCATAGTTCTATCTAGGCTTGAGCTGCGATCACCGCAATCTCGATCAACCAGTCAGGATTAACCAGATCGGCCTGAATGGTGGCACGCGCAGGTGTACCACAACCTTCCATCCAGTTAATCCAGAGCGCATTCACCTGTTGAAAATCCGCCAGATTTTTCACAAACAGCTGTGCAGACAACAGACGGCTTTTATCCGTCCCTGCCAGTTCCAGCAACTGATCAATCTTGGCCAGCACTTCTTTAGTCTGACCTTCAATATCAAGATGGGTACTGTCCGGTACCTGGCCTGACAGATAAACTGTCTGCTGATGAATGGTCACAGCACTCATGACCTGATTGCTGTTTAAACGTTGAATATTTGCATGTTCCGTCATGAATTGCTCCTCGGTTTGCATTTGATATTTTAAAATTTGCAGGCGTCTATTTGGATAGGCACCCGCGCTGTGATAGCACACATAAGTTCATAGCCTACAGTGCCTGAACCTGCTGCCACCTCATCAATGGGCAAAACAGCCCCCTTAACAGACTGCCCCCACAGCACCACTTCACTTCCAGGCTGTGCCTGCGGAACAGGCCCCAGATCAACAGCCAGCATATCCATACTGACCCGGCCCAAGGTGCGGGTTCTAATCCCATCGACCAGAACTGGAGTTCCGGTTTGGGTAATGCGCTGATAACCATCCGCATAGCCACAGGCCACAATTCCGACCTGCATTTCCTGCTCGACCACAAAACTGGAGCCATAGCCAATCGTATTGCCGGGTGGCACCTGCTGCACCGCAATCAGTTCACTGCGTAGGCTCATGGCCGGTTGCAAATTCCAGTGCGCGATACTATGCGCCGGATAGTCCGGTGAACTGCCATAGAGCATAATGCCGCTACGCACGATATCTGAATGCAGCTGCTGATGTCGGAGAATGGCTGCGCTATTGCTCAGCGAGATTTTGCCCGGCAGACCTTGGGTCGTTTGAGCAAAAACCAGTTGCTGATGTTCAGTGCCCTCTCGGCCCAAACGCATGCTATCGGCATCAGAGAAATGTGTCATATGGCTAATTGAGCGTATCTGCCGGATGCTTTGCAGTTCTTGAAATACTGCGGCATATTGTTCGGGCAGAAATCCGAGCCGGTTCATGCCGCTATTCATTTTCAGAAATACATCCAACTGAGCTTCTGGTTGCAGACTGACAAATGATTTAAGCCATTCCAGCTGATGCGGAGCATGAATGGCAAAGGCCATTGCATACTTGGCACAGTCAAATAAATCTTCTAGACCAAAGATACCTTCGAGCAATAATAGCGGTTTGTCGCAGCCCAAGGCTCTGAGACGTTTGCCTTCAGCAATATCTAGAAAGGCAAAGCCATCCGCCTGTTGCAAGGCCGGATATACCCGCTCAATGCCGTGCCCATAGGCATCTGCCTTAACCACGGCAAAGACCTGACTTTGGGCGGCAAAGGAACGGGCGACTTTCAGGTTATGTTTTAGTGCCTGTTGATGAATGACCGCGTGAATTGGACGTGGCATAACTCGCTTCCCTGAATCCAAAAATCCTTAAAAACTGCTTAAGCTGCCTGCTGATAACGGTTCAGCGACAAGCCCTCAGTACTGATTTCAGGCGTTTGACCCAACACCAGATCACTAATCAGCTTTCCTGAACCACATGCCATAGTCCAGCCCAAAGTTCCGTGTCCGGTATTCAGGAACAGGTTTTTATAACGGGTTTCACCAATAATCGGGGTACTGTCCGGCGTCATTGGACGTAAACCAGTCCAGAAACTGGCCTGCTCCATGTCTCCACCCGGGAACAGGTCACGAGTCACCATTTCCAGAGTCGCACGGCGATCTTCATTTAGGCCTAAATTAAAGCCGGTCAGTTCTGCCATACCACCCACCCGGATACGCTGATCAAAACGGGTCAGGGCAATCTTGTAGGTTTCATCCAGCACTGTCGATTCAGGTGCATGAGCAGCATCCACAATCGGAATGGTCAGTGAATAACCTTTCACCGGATAAACCGGTAAGTCCAGATGCAATGGTTTTAAGAAATCACGTGAATAACTACCAAAAGCCAGCACATATTTGTCAGCAGTCAGCACCTTGCCATTCACCATAACACCTTTGATTTGATCCCCTTCCACAATCAGTTTTTCAACATTCTGATTAAAGCGAAATTCAACTCCCATACCTTTGGCATAGTTTGCAAGCGCATTGGTAAACAGGTAGCAATCCCCAGTCTCATCATTCGGCAAATGCAGACCACCCACCAGTTTGTCCTTGGCTTCGGCCAGAGCAGGTTCAACCTTGGCCAGTCCATCACGGTCTAGCAGCTCAAATTCAACACCCGTTTCTTTCAGGACTTCAATATCTCGCTGGACTGCCTCTACTTGTGCCTCTTTACGGAAGATCTGTAAGGTTCCTTTAGAGCGGTTTTCATAAGAAATACCGATATCACGACGCAAATTGCGTAAACAGTCACGGCTATATTCTGCCACGCGCACCATACGTTCTTTATTGACGGCATAATGCTGGGCATTACAGTTTTTCAGCATTTGCGCCATCCATTTCAGCTGCCACAAGCTGCCATCGACATTAATGGCCAGCGGTGCATGATGCTGAAACATCCACTGCACAGCTTTAAACGGAATACCAGGTGCGGCCCATGGCGTCGAATAACCTGGAGAAATCTGGCCGGCATTACCAAAACTGGTCTCTTCAGCCGGCCCTGCCTGGCGATCAAGAACAGTGACCTCTGCTCCCTGCTGTGCAAGATAGTAGGCACTTGTGACTCCAATGACTCCACCACCCAGTACAATAACGCGCATGACATGATCCTCAATGACATTTATAGTTTATTTCACTAGTATATTTTTGGTTAAATAGTGAATTTCACTGTTTTATGAGGATTAATCCAGTGAATCAGCCAATTTTATCGTGCGAATTTAAAAAAGAGAGGAAATAACAAATGCGTAAACTGGACCGGGTAGACCGCATGATTCTAGACATCCTGCAACACGATGGACGGATTGCCATTAGTGAGCTGGCCGCCCGGGTCAACCTGTCGACAACGCCCTGTTCAGAACGGGTCAAACGACTGGAACGTGATGGTATCATCATGGGATATTACGCCCGTTTAAATCCCGCAAAGGTTGAGCGCAACTTGCTGGTTTTTCTGGAAATCAAGCTCTCTGCAAAATCTGGCGATGTTTTTGATCAGGTGGCGCGGGATTTAATCGAAATCCCGGAAGTACTGGAATGTCATCTAATTTCAGGTGAATTTGATTATCTGGTCAAAGCGCGTCTCAAAGAAATGAGTGCGTACCGTCGGCTACTCGGCGATTTACTCAAAAAATTACCCTCTTCTGCATCTTCGCATAGCTATATTGTGATGGAGGAAGTAAAAGAAAGTTTATATCTGGATGTCGGACTTTAAACGCTTGTTCAGACTCTTCCAAAACCTGAAAATAGCAAAGCCTCTATCCGAGGCTTTGCTATGAGATATTGATCTAAATAAAATGGATTCGGTTCCTCTGTTTAGATAGATCAAGAGGATCATTTAAACCTCAGGTAGGAATACGCAACACCTGACCCGGGAAAATATCATCTGCGTCTTTTAATAAAGGGCGATTGGCCTGAAAGATTTTATTATACTGGTTGGCATCGCCATAAAAATCCTTGGAGATTTTAGATAAAGTGTCTCCAGATTTGACGGTATAAAATTTACTTTCTGCTTCAGGATTGCTTACAGTCAACTGATCATCAACTTGGGCTACATGAT
Source organism: Acinetobacter sp. S4400-12 (assembly GCF_024129495.1). Taxonomy (NCBI): domain Bacteria; kingdom Pseudomonadati; phylum Pseudomonadota; class Gammaproteobacteria; order Moraxellales; family Moraxellaceae; genus Acinetobacter; species Acinetobacter sp. S4400-12. The sequence goes on from NZ_JAMXYB010000009.1 coordinate 12,547, forward strand.
CAATATTTCCCACTGCCAGAATAATTTTTTCACGGTCGGCCTGACTCTGTACTTTTCCGCGTACGGTAGCCAGATCGGTTGTCGAATTATAACTAATTGATAAACCGCTAATCGGTAGGCCCAAACTCTTTACATGCCCCAATAATTTATTGGCAACTTCTTGTGCAGAAGGTTCTGCTGCGGCAGCTTGTGGCGTAGTCTGTTGTGGCTCTGCTGCAGCCGTATTTTTCTTGCCTATCCCTTTTACGAAATCAAAAATCCCCATATCCCAACTCCTTTCTCATTGTTAATTAAGATCATTGTTATTAGTATAGTGAAAGCAGCAGATACAGAGTTATACATTGGTAAGCAAGAGTAATGGACTGTAAAGACTTTAAAATCTTTTTAGACAAAAACAAAAAAACCACCTGAATGGTGGTTTTTAAGTTCAGCCCAAGAGCTGAAAATCAGTAATTAACCCAGTTTCTTAGAAACATAGTCAATTGCAGATTGAACAGTAGTGATTTCGTTAGAATCTTCATCAGGAATTGTGATGTCGAAGTCATTTTCGAAAGACATAACAAGCTCAACCAGGTCTAGAGAGTCAGCACCCAAGTCATCCATGAAAGATGCTTCGTTTTTAATCTCTTCGACTTTGATACCAAGTTGTTCTGCAACCGCTTGCTTAACGCGTTGTTCGATATCGCTCACAGGAATTCTCCTCATTGCTTGTGGCGTTTTTAATGCCGTTAGTTTAATTGAATCTAAAAAATTTGGAAAGTTAATACATGTGCTGTTTAGCTCATGTATAAACCACCATTTACGTGAATGACTGTACCAGTAATGTAACTGGCTTTTTCAGAAGCCAGAAAACTTACCGCATTAGCGATATCCTGTGGGTCACCTAAACGGTTTAAAGCCACCTGATCACTCATCTTCTTGCGAATTTCTTCACTTAACTGCTCTGTCATTTCAGTCGCAATAAAACCTGGTGCAACTGAGTTGACTGTAATCTGACGGCTGCCCATTTCTTTGGCCAGACTGCGGCCAAATGCCTCAATTCCTGCCTTTGCCGCAGAATAGTTGGCCTGTCCCGGGTTGGCAAAGTGCGCGACCACAGAACTGATATTGATAATGCGGCCAAAACGCGCCTTGGTCATACCTTTCAGGACACGTTTAGACAAGCGATAGACGGCTTTTAGATGAATGTTCAGAATGTCATCCCAGTCATCTTCCGACATACGCAATAACAGGTTGTCTTTGGTAATTCCGGCATTATTCACCAGCACCAGTACCGAACCGAAGTCTTTTTCAATCTCGGTTACCAGCGCATCAATAGCAGCACCATCGCGCACATCCAGCACCTTGCCTGCACCCTGCTCTGCAAACTGTGCAGAAAGTTTTTCCGCACCAGCTTCAGAAGTTGCAGTTCCTACCACAAAATAACCGTCTTGAATTAATTGTTGTGCAATTGCCGCACCAATACCACGGCTTGCACCTGTCACCAAGGCAACTTTACGTTCCTGTGTCATGCAATTTTCCCTTCTGCCACCAATACGGTGTTTAGTGCGTCTTCCAGACGAGACTGAGTATCGAGTGGAAGTGCTTTTTCAATTTTTGGTAAACGTTTTGCCATATTGGCCAATACATTCCCCGGACCACATTCTACGATGTATTCAATTCCTTCATCTTGCAGGAATTGTAGGGTTTTGGTCCATTGTACCGACTCATAAAGCTGCGCCGTTAAAGCCTGACGAAGCGCATTAACATCAGTCGCTGCTTGAGCGCCTACATTTTGTAATACAGGTATACGCGGCATCTCAATGGCACTTTGTTCCAAAGCCTGAGCAAACTGCTCAGCGGCAGGCTTCATCAACGAGCAGTGAGATGGAACTGAAACAGGCAATGCAATGGCTTTACCGCCATTTTCTTTGGCCAGTGCCATCACTGCTTCAACGCGTTCCTTATTGCCCGCAACTACTACCTGACCTTGTGCATTATAGTTGGCTGCTTCAACCGAACCCTCACCTGCTTCAGTCGCCTGTGCACACAGTTCAATAACTTTAGCATCATCCAGACCCAGGATCGCTGCCATGGCACCCACACCCTGAGGAACAGCCGTTTGCATCAGCTTACCGCGCAGGTTCACCAGTTTCACAGCATCGCCTAGACTCAAAGCACCTGCTGCAACCAGCGCACTGTATTCACCCAGTGAATGACCGGCCAGATATTTTGGCGCTACACCGCCCAATTCCAGCCATACGCGCCATAAAGCAACCGAGGCAGTCAGCAGTACAGGTTGGGTAAATTCAGTCTGGTCTAAACCTTCACCGCTTTGAGCGATTTGCCACAGATCAAAACCTACCGCTTCGGACGCTTCTGCAAAGGTCTCACGAATACCAGCAAACGGTTCTGCCAGTTCAGCCAGCATGCCGGCTTTTTGTGAACCTTGGCCCGGGAATACAAAAGCAGTTTTGCTGGCTTGAGCTGCTTGTTCGAGCTGTTGAGCAGACATAAATAAATCCTTTCATTCAAGAGGTGGCTTTGAATTAAGGGTCATTTGATTGACCAATCCAACCACCTAACTCATGGTGGAGCGCAATTTAACATGGAATTTTGCTGTCTGTAATTGCCAAATACAACAAAATCTGCGGCTTTAGCTTTATAAAGACCAAAAGCAGACATAAAAAAAAGGGAGCTTAATGCTCCCATTTTTTCTACTAAGCTCTAACGCTTAATACATCACCAATTATTCAGCAGATGCTTTAGCGAATAATTGACGACCACGGTAGATACCATCTTTAGATACGTGGTGACGACGGCGAGTCTCACCAGTAGCTTGGTCTACAGTTAATGCATTCTCGGTTAAAGCGTCATGTGAACGGCGCATGTCACGGCGAGAGCGACTTTTACGGTTTTGCTGAACGGCCATGATGGCTCCTTACAAAGATCGAAAAAATGGATCAGAACAAATTCGATTGTCTTATACCTATGAGTATAACACAAAAATTAGTTAAGTTTACCCTTCAAAGCAGCCAAAGCTTCAAACGGATTATCCCGTTTTTCTTCAACTAACTCTTCTTGAGCAGGCTGGTGCTTATGCTCACAAACATCATGCTTAGGAGACAAAGGCAACAACAATAACAGCTCATCTTCTATCAGTGCCAGTAAATCAGCAGTCGCCGGTGCATCATAATCACCTTTGCTCGTTGCTTCACTTTCACCTAGGACGATGAAATCAGCATCCTCATCCAAGCGCTCTATCAGTGACTCATCATCTACAAGAGCCAAATGGAAATCTGAAACAAGTTCAATTTCTACAGGTTCCAGACAGCGCTGGCACTCCATAGGAACTTTTGTTTCAACGTGACCATCTAGCCATGCAATCCGATGATAGGCATCCATTGATAGCTTACAGTCTATGTTAATCAATTGATCATCAATTGATCCAACAGCTTCACGAGCAATACGAACAAAGCGGGATAAAGGCAGTTGACCTGACCATTTAAAGCCCTGTTCAGCCCATTTAAACGGCTCAATCTGTGCCGGAAAGGTATTTGCTGACATAATTAAGGCGGCAATTCTACAAATTCATCAGTACTCTGTCAAAGATTAAGATACAATTTTGTACTTATTTAGACAGACCATTTGGGTAACTTAAGTCATGCATCTGTTGCAGCCGCAAACAGAAGTGAATATTTCATCACTCGTTAGCACACTTTCAACGCCTGATTCTGATAACTCACTCAAGCAATTGCAACTCTCACTCTGGGCGAATTTATCCTCAGAAGCAGAACAGGTTGATTGGCTCATCTTACACTTTAATCACTGGTTTTCCCACTTAAATGTCAGCTTAGTTCGTGGTGATTTTGAACCAGAATATTTCCCGGCCAGCTCGGACGGTCCGGCAAGAATCCAGTTTGCTCATGGCTTTTTCAACAGCGCCCTGCATGAGATCAGTCACTGGACCATTGCTGGCGATGAGCGCCGCAAACTGCCAGACTTGGGCTATTGGTATGCGCCAGATGGCCGGACCCGGGAGCAGCAGGCCTTATTTGAACAGGTGGAAATCAAGCCGCAAGCAATTGAGTGGATGTTTGCCACCGCCTTTGGGCGTAAATTCCGGGTTTCTTTAGATAATCTGACTGGTGAAGGCGGGGATGGAACCAGCTTTAAAGACAATGTTCATGCCCAGGTGCAGCGCTATTTTAATGGCGACGCCAGACTGCCACGCGATGCCAATCGCTTCATTGAGTATATTTGCATCTGTACGCGGAATGGCGAAAGTTTACAAGCTCATGAGTTTTTACGTGAAATGCTTGATTAGATTACACAAATCTACCTGTTTATAATTGCCAGTGGCTCAATATGCGCTTCATAATAGAGCAATGGCAGAGTTTGGAGGAATATTTATGCTGCATTTACGTGTACACCCGGATAATCCGCAACCTCGTTTAATCAGCCAGGCGGTCGAGCGTATCCGTGCCGGGGATGTGATTGTTTATCCTACCGATGCGGCCTATGCGATTGGCTGCCAGATCGGAAATAAAAATGCCATGGAACGGATTGCACAGATTCGTGGACTTGGCCCCAAGCATCAATATGCTATTCTCTGCTGTGACCTGTCCGATATTGCGACCTACGCCAAAGTCGACAATGCCATGTATCGTTTGTTGAAAAACAATACACCGGCCGTCACTACCTTTATTTTACCAGCCACCAGTGAGGTGCCACGCCGCCTGATGCATCCAAAGAAGAAAACTATTGGGCTGCGTATTCCCAGCAATCAGGTCTGCCAGATGCTCCTTAAAGAGCTGGGGGAGCCTTTACTGACCTCCACCCTTATTCTTCCCGGTCAAGACGATCCTCTGGATGATCCTTTTGATATTGAAACCCAGCTCGGCAAGCGTATTGATGTATTTGTGGATAGTGGCTTGGGAACCTTAAGTACCACCTCAATTGTAGATCTTTCGGGGGAAAATCCGGAAATTGTGCGTCGCGGCGTAGGTGATGTAAGTGCTTTTGAGTAAATCCCGTAAATAGATTAAAAAAATACAGGAGGCATATAAATGGATTTATTTTATATCCTCCTGAATTACCATACCTTTCCGGCACATCAGCTGATTTACGCAGAACAGCCTTGGACCTTGCAATCAAGAGCCATCCTGGTCGAAGCTAGTTCTTCTCCGGTCTTGAATCTTGACCAGATTGAATATAGGTTCTTTCTTGAGCTTTCTTGGGTTCACAGACTTTTCCAGCTCTATTCAAACCAGAATTTATGTCTGGCCAGCAGCTATCAACGTATAATTGAATTTGCCTTACGGCAACAGTCCGATTGACGAATTCAGTACCTTTCTGTTCAATTCCAAGCTATAGATAATTTCAGCAAGTATTTTGAAGAGCTTCAAATACATAAACAACTTAAACCAAGAAAGTTCGATCTTGCACCTTTCATTTGTGGACGCTTTAGCCTCTGTGATTCTATATTTTTAAATCCTGGCATGATTCAAGAGAAAATTGACCATGCGATGTAGTGTATCGTTTGAAATTTCATGAGTTCATATCGCTCAATCAGATAATGCTGATCTATACTCATTTTCATGCACTCCAACACATCTAAACTCACCATAGAATTCTGCGAGAAGCTTTCACTCTATTGAGCTTTTTATAAGGATAGAGCAGATTTCAAATACATGAATAGTGGATTTAATTTCGCGTTTTTAGCAAAATTATTTTCAAACAATTTATTTAGCAAGTTTTTTACCGTACAATAGCGCCACCCTTTATGTGCTTTTTCTTTCGATACAATATCGAAGTCCTAGCCCTTTCATGCCTTTGAAAATTCGCGTGGCCTATAATTGTAATGAATCAAACGACCTCTAGTGTGGTGGAATCAGCTCTGCAAATCCGTGTATTGGATGAGTGGCAAGATCAGATTCCAGAGGACCTCTATATCCCGCCTGCCGCATTTGAAATTCTGTTAGAACATTTTGAAGGCCCACTCGACTTCTTAATTTACCTGATTCAGCGCAACGGTTTTGATTTATTACAGGTCGATATTGCACCGATTGCGTCACAGTATTTATCTTATATGAATGCTATGAAGTCCCTGAATATTGAGCTGACAGCTGATTATATGGTGATGGCCGCATTATTGGCGGATCTTAAATCGCGCTTACTGCTTCCCAAGCCTAAAACAACTTCAACTGTCGAGCAAGATCCAAGGCAGGAACTGATTGACCGTCTGGAAAATTATCTACGGATTAAACAGGCAGCAGAGCATCTGGGGCAGATGAGTGTTCTGGAACGTGACACTTTTGCTACCAATGTCAGCCTGGGTGAGTTTATCCAGTCCAATGAAGGCCACAATATTGACCTGCTCCGGGATGCGCTGCTGTGCGTTTTTAATCGTCCTGAACCAGTCATTCATCAGGTTCAGCAAGAACCGGTGTTACTCGAAGAGCGGATTGCTTATATTGAAAGTTGTATTGAATCGGGTGAAGTGCTGTTATTTGATGCACTATTAAAACCGAGTCAGGGCCGTATGGGCATGGTCGTGACTTTTATGGCCGTACTGGAACTGACTCGCCAACAAAAAATCCAGATTATTGCTACAGGCGTAGAAGCCCCGCTCGCAATTCAAGGAGCTCGCTCATGACCCTCGATCCAGCCAGTCCTTTATCTGCCGAAGATAACCGGCATGAAGTGTTAATGCAGCTTGAAGCGATTATATTCGCCAGTGATTCAGCCGTGTCATTGGCACGCCTCAAGGAAGCGTTTCATGACCGTTATAGCAAGCAGGAATTGCGCCAGTATTTACAACAGCTCTCGATGCTATTCCATGGCCGGTCCATTGAACTGATTGAAACGGCCCAAGGTTACCGTTTTCAAGTCCGTGCAAAATATCGTAAAATTATTGCACAGACCTGGCCTGAGCGACCAACACGTCTCTCGCCTGCTTTACTGGAAATACTTGCAGTCATTGCGTATCACCAGCCGGTCACACGAGCCGATATTGAACAGATTCGTGGAGTCACCAATAACAGCCAGATTTTGCGTACGCTGTTTGACTGGAACTGGATTAAGGAATCCGGGTTTCGTGAACTCCCGGGAAGACCTGCGTTGTTAGTCACAACGCCACAATTTTTGAACGCTTTTGGCTTAATCAGTTTAGGCCAATTGCCTCCCTTACAGAATGCCAAGGAAGCTTTTATGATGCTCGATACAAATGGATTGACATCATAAATAGGTGAACTGTTGATAATTATTTCTAAGGTTATGCTGTCATGAGTGAAAAATTGCAAAAGGTACTTGCACGTGTTGGTCTGGGTTCTCGCCGTTATATGGAAGAAGTCATTGCCGCTGGACGTGTAAGTGTAAATGGGCAAATTGCCCAAGTGGGAGAACGTATTGAACCAGGTGATGAGCTTCGCATTGATGGTCGTAAGGTTCATTTCCAGATTGAAGATGAAATTCGTCGTCGTGTACTGATTTATTATAAGCCTGAAGGCGAAATCTGTTCGCGTAATGATCCTGAAAGCCGTCCAACGGTATTTGATAATCTGCCTGCTCTGGCAAATGATCGCTGGGTAATGGTCGGCCGTCTGGATATTAACTCGACCGGGTTGTTACTGTTCACCAATGATGGTGAACTGGCGAATCGCTTGATGCACCCTTCAAATGAAATTGAACGTGAATATGCCGTTCGTGTCATGGGTGAAGTAACTCCACAATTGAAAAACAACATGCTAAAAGGTGTGGTACTGGATGATGGTCCGGCCAAGTTCGAGTCTTTCTCTGAGCTGGGTGGCGACGGTATTAACCGCTGGTATCAAGTAGTGGTAAAAGAAGGTCGTAACCGTGAAGTGCGCCGTATTTTTGAATCACAAGGTCTGAAAGTCAGCCGTCTGTTACGTACACGTTATGGCACGGTAATTCTGCCACGTGAGCTGCGTACAGGTCGCTGGATGGAACTGGATAAACAGGATATTGATAACCTGACCAAGGCAGTTGAGCTTAAGCCGCGCCAAGGTACGGGTCTATACGGTATGGCAAAACGCCGCAATGAGCGTATGCAGGAAAAACCGCTGGCAGCACGCCGTGGGGGGTATTTGCGTCAGCAACGTCGTGATACCGATGATCAGCCACAAAATACTCATGGCCGTGAAGACAGTGGTTTTGTACGTCGCGAAAACCAGAACGGTACCCAGTTCGCACGTCGTGACAATCGTCATGAACAGGGTTTTGGTCGTCGTGAAGAGCGTGATGAAAATGCACCGCGTCGTCCTTATGGCATCAACAAAGGCTTTAAAAAGTTTTAAGCTTTCATTAAGGTAGAGTCACTTCGGTGGCTCTTTTTTTTGCAAGAACAATAATAATGACCCAATATTATCATCTTGTGGCACCTCAGGCTTCCCGGCTTTATGGTTTCTACATACTAATGCTAGTGCATTTTATGCTGGTTCATTACAGCAGCTGGCAAAGAGCAGATCCAGAACGCCGCTCTATCTCTTTCAACGATCTTGATTTTATTCTTGCTTTCATTACACAGCCTATGTAAATGCTAGCTCTATGGATCTGTATACCGATCGGATGTTCTCTATTATTGGTAATCAGCCACCATATTATAAAAACCTATCGAGTACTTGTTATTTCCGAGGGCAATACCGCTTGGGCGCTCTTTGCTGATCCTTCTCATAAGATATGTAAATTCAGTAAGGTTCAACAGATGTAATCTAGTGTGACTTCTCCTGCAGATCAGCAGCAGACTGGGCTGCTCCGCTTCCATACAGCCGCACAGGATCATGATCTTAACCTTAGTCTGTTCAGTACAGCCGACCAGAATCTGATACCTATGCAGCTATCCCACCTGTTTCCTGAGAACATCGTTCAGTCATAAAAAATGCCCAACAATGTGGGCATTTTGATTTGGAACTTAAAATATTATTGTGGAATCCCTTGCGGAATGGCGCTGAGTAAACGCTTGGTATATTCATGCTGCGGAGATTGATACAGTTCATCTGAATTGGCGATTTCTACCAACTCCCCATGATTCAGTATCATGATCTGATCAGAAATATATTTCACTACCGACAAATCATGCGAAATAAAGATATAGCTCAGGCCAAATTCATCCTGTAAATCCTGTAGCAAATTCAGTACTTGAGCCTGAACCGAGACATCTAGTGCCGAGACCGATTCATCACAGATCAGAATTTCAGGCTTGAGCGTCAGGCAACGTGCAATCGCAATCCGCTGACGTTGTCCCCCTGAAAACTCATGCGGATAACGATCAAAGGCCTGCACGGGCAGGCTGACCCGTTTCAGTAGCTCCAGTGCCAGCTGTTTACGTTCTGCATCATTCGCACCAATACTATGAATCTGCATTGGTTCCATCAGGATTTGTCCTACACTAAAGCGTGGATTGAGTGAGGCATAAGGATTTTGGAAAACGATCTGAATCTTGCGTTGGTATGGCTTAAATTCTTTTTCTGACATGGACAAAATATCCTGTCCCTGAAACAGGGCCTGACCGCCTGTAGCTTGGTGTAAACGCATCAGCAACAGCCCAATGGTGGTTTTCCCAGAACCTGACTCACCAACCAGACCCAAGGTTTTACCTTTGGCCAGCTGAAATGACACCCCCTTCACTGCCTGAAATTCTTCTTTTCGAAATAGGCCTTTGGGGCTATAAAATGATTTATTCAGATCGCGTACATCCAGAATAATTTCTTCATTGCCCTTTAAGCCTCGGCTACGTTCTGTCAGTTTTTCAGGATTTGGAGGCACATTTTCAAGCCATTGCTCTCCTTTTTGCTGGATAAAGTCACTGATTACCGGCAGACGCTGTGGCCGATGAGAAAGCTGAGGCCGACAATGTAAAAGCGCTTTGGTATACACGTCTTTTGGATGCTCAAGTACGGATTTGACTGCTCCCTGTTCACGGATTTCTCCATCACGCATTACAATGACCTGATCTGCAATTTCAGCGACCAAGGCCAAGTCATGACTAATCAGCAAAATTGACATTTGCCTGCGCTGACGCAAGGATTCAAGCAAGTCTAGAATCTGCTTTTGAATGGTCACATCCAGCGCTGTGGTCGGTTCATCGGCAATCAGGAGTTTAGGTTCGCAGGCAATCGCCATGGCAATCATCACCCTTTGCTGCTGTCCACCAGATAGTTGGCCCGGATAAGCATCAATCCGGGCTTCCGGTGAAGGAATACCCACTTCCTGCAACAGCTCCAAAGTTCTCTGACGGGCCTGTTTTTTATTCATGCCCAAATGCAGTCTTAATACTTCTGCAATCTGCATACCAACCGTAAAGACCGGATTGAGCGAAGACATGGGTTCCTGAAAAATCATGGCGATGTCTCTTCCACACATCTGGCGCATTTTACGGACAGGTAGTGTAAGCAGATCCTGTCCTTCAAACATAATTTTACTGTCGGGAGAAATCTGGCTATTTTCAGGGGCCAATAGTCCCATGGTGGCCAGCGCAGTCACAGATTTTCCACTTCCCGACTCTCCGACCAAGGCTACGGTGGTATTGGCGGGGATCTCGAACGAAATACTTTTGACCGTTTCAATATATTGTTGATGTTCATCTTTAAAACTGACGCGCAGGTTTTCTACACGGAGCAATACAGGGGCTGGATGAAAGTTCTGATCAGACATGTTGGCTCCTATTTCAGTTTGGGATCTAATGCATCACGCAGTGCATCGCTAAACATCGAAAATGCCGTCACCAACACCGCCATGGCAATGGAGGCGGCTGCCAGTTGCCACCATTTTCCTAAAATCAGCTCACTTTGTGCTTCATTCAGCATGCTGCCCCACGACACCACACCTGTCGGTACGCCAAAGCCCAAGAAGCTTAAAATCACTTCAGACTTGATAAAGGCCACCACCAGAATGGACATCTGTACCAGCGCAATATGGCTTACATTGGGAAAAATATGCACAAACATACGCCGCATATGGCTGACCCCTATAGCTTTGGCAGCCATTACATATTCACGTGAAGTGTGCTTCATATACTCAGCCCGTACCAGACGAAATACCCCGGTCCAGCCCGTCAGCCCTAAAATCAGGATAATGGCTAGAATACCTTTTTGCTGCAATACCGCCGCAATGGCCAGTATCAGTAACAGATAAGGAATTGAGGTAAAAATATTATAAAACCAGTTCAGTGCATCATCGACCCAGCCACTGAAATACCCTGCGACTGCACCCAATAACGTGCCGATAGCCACCGACATTACTGCGGCAACCAGCCCCACCAGAATCGAAGTTTCTGCACCTTTAATGGTTTTTAGCAGTATATCCTGTCCCCATTTATCTGCACCAAAAATCAGGCTCTGTTTCAGCTCATTGCGCTGATCTATTAACTGGCCTCCCAGTTCCTGTTCGATGGCCAGCATATCTTCAGCCAAAGGATCGACCACCCTATAATCCTCTATGATCTGACCTGCTCCCTGCACAGTAGCAACTTGCAGATTTAATGCCGTGCCGTTATTTTGTAAAGGCTCGACTGGTTTTCCTGATGCCGCTCTGAGCTGGCTTTCTTCAGGAAATGAAACCTCGACTGCCGGGGTACTCTTCATAAAAGTGGGAGGTGCATAGCTCACCGCCACTTCCTGATCCCAGTCTTTGGCAAGCATGCCACTGAGAGATAAGATCAGCAGCAGAAAATAGAATCCAACAATCCACAACGACAACATGGCAATACGGTCACGCTTTAGACGGCGCCAGGCCAGTTGCCATAATCCGCTTGAGGCAGATGCAGCTGTCTGGTGAGCCTGCGTTCGTTTTAAAATGGCACTCAGCATACCTTCACCTACTTCAACTGTATACGCGGATCAATCCATTTATAGATGACATCCGCGATCAGGTTGAACAGCATGGTCGCGACTGCCACATATACGGTAATGGCTTTAATAACCGGAAAATCAGAGCGCTCTACCGCAATAATCACTTCACGTCCAATGCCAGGAATACCAAAGAAACGTTCAATCAAAAAAGCACCGATCAGCAGGGCCGGCAAGTTCGACATGACATCCGTAATCATGGGAATTGAAGCATTACGCAGTACATGTACGCCCAGAATCCGGCTTTCCCCCAAGCCCTTTGCCCGTGCGGTACGCACATAGTCCTGATTGACTTCATCCAGTACAAAGCTGCGATATAAGCGCAGCATCGGTGCAATACTGACCACCAGCATAATCAGAATCGGCAGCATGGCATATTGAAACAGGTTGTTAGTCAGACTGTCGCTCCAGCCCTGAACCGGGAACCAGCTCAGCTGATAGGCCAGTACATACTGAAAAACGATGATATACACCAGAATGCTGATCGACATGCCAATGGTGCAGAGCATCATGATCATGCGGTCAGTCAGCGAGCCTCGTACAGCAGCCACAGCCAGTGCCAGAATAATGGCAATTAAAGTTTGTAAAATGGTTAAGGGAATTAAAATGGTCAGTGAAGGTCCCAAACGGGTGATGATAATCTGCGAGACGGGTTCTCCGGTACTCCAGCTCAGGCCATAATCAAAGCTGACGATCTGCTGGATAAATATCCAGAGCTGGACATAATAGGGCTGTTCAACTCCCAGCTGCTGCCGGATATTTTCAATCTGTTCCAGATTGGCCATTTTCCCTGCCAGAATATACGCCGGGTCTCCTCCCACCCAATTAAACAAAAAGAAAATCAGCAAGATCACACCCAGCATGGTGGGAATCATTTGCCAAATCCTGCGAATTATATATGCCAGCATTGTATCCCTGCCCTGACTTAATGTCCTGAAATTTCCTTGAAGAACGCCTGACTGTCTGGCTCACGTCCCAGTAAGTCTTTGACCATCTGCTCACCCGGCTTTTGCCCCCCCTGAGCCAGTACCGTAGCGCGATAACGTGCTCCCACTTTAGGATTCATCAAATGCTCCCCAAAAGCAGACAGCATGTCGAGTGCCAAAACTTGTGACCACATATAGCTGTAATAACCTGCCTGATAGCCCCCCATCAAATGCCCAAACTGGCCCGGAAACTGTTGTCCCGAGACATATCCCAGGGCAGTTTGACTTTCCATTTCCTGCCAGAGTTTTAAGGGATCAAGGCTTAAGGCATTTTGGCCATGCACAGCCATGTCATACTGCGCATATAGGGTCTGACGTGCATAATGCGCTCCCCGGCCATAATTCTTGACGCTTTTTAAGCGCTCGGCCATGGCTGAATCAATGCGTGGACAGGCGGGTTCACAATAGTCGGCCACTTTAGACAGCGTTTCAAAACGGCGCGCCCATTCTTCATACATTTGTGAAGGAGCTTCAACAAAGTCACGTTCTACCGATGTGCCTGACTGCTCACTATAGCGGGTTTTAGATAGCAGGCCATGCAAGGCATGTCCCATTTCATGTACAAAGGTTTCCAGCTCATTGCTGTTCAGCCCTTTACGGTTAAAGTTGGTCACCAAAACGGAGATGGGACGGCGCTCATTTAAACGGCTGCCCCCATACACACCCCACACCGCGGCATGGCCATACTTACCTTTACGTGGGTATTTATCCAGATACAGGCCGCCCAGAAACTCTCCGGAAGCAGTGTCATGCACAGCATAGTATTCCACTTCATCATGCCAGGCTTTGACTTTCACCGGCTTGAACTGGGTGCCGTATAGTTCAGAAGACAGGGCAAATAACCATTTCTGTGCAGCTTCAGTTGGAAAATAATCGCGCAGTTTTTCCTGATCAATCTGGTATTTGGCCTGACGTAGCTTTTCATTCCAGTAAAGCTGGTTCCAACGCTCAATTTTTGCTGTTTCTACAGGAATTTTTAAGCTTTCTGCCTTGAAACGACGTAATTCCTCTATCTCCTGTTTTTCTAGCGGCGCCACCTTGGCATGAACTTCCTCCAGAAAAGCATTGACGGCTTCAGGGGTTTTAGCCATACGATATGCCAGGGCAAAATGGGCATAGCTGTCTTTTCCAAATAGTTGTGCCTGCTCATAACGCAGATCGATTGCCCTTTTCATCAGCTTCAGGTTTTGTTCAGTACCACGCCGGCTATACGCCGTCTGATAGCGTTTACGTGCTGCATCGCTGTCTGCCAGCTCCATAAAAGGCTGATATTCCGGGTAATCAAAGCCTAACTCATAATTCCCACGGGTATTTGTCTTCAGGCCTGCCATATAACTGTCTGGCAAACCTTTCATTTCCTCTGGATTAAATTCAACCTTGTCCTGATTATCCCGTACGTTTTTGGAGAAATCCTGAGAGAGCCTGGTGCTCTCATCCATAATTTCCTTTAAGCGTTTCTGCTTGTCTGCGCTCAGCTGTATACCGTTTTTTTCAAACTGTTCCAGAATATCCTTCAGATATTTCTGATCAATTTCATCTATTGCGGTTAATTTCTTGAATTGGACATAAAGCTGTGGACGCTGATACAGTGCCGTCAGATATTGATCACTTTTAAGCTCACAATCATCTGCGGCCTGACGTATGGCCGGATCAGGATCTATATTGCTATATAGTCCAATCGGTGAAATAAAATCGCTCGCTTCGGCCAGAATGTTGTCCCACTCTGCCAAATAGGCCGAACTCCGGGCATTGTTTTTTATTTTTTTGTTTTCAAACTTTTTAACCTGCTTGTGCATTTTTTTTAAGTTTGCATCACATAAGACGGGAATCTCGCTTGCCTTAAATAAAGGCAAGAATGAGGGCTGAGCCGCGATTGCCCCGGAACTGCTCATCATGAGCAACACACTGAGAGTGCTTATTTTCATTTTCTTTGACTGCATCCATCGCTCCAGTGTTGGATTATTTTTTAGAATCGACATCGAGATACATCCATTCTGCTGACAAAATCGGATGGTTCTTATAGCCAATCACCCGCGCTTGAGTGAGTACATTACGGTAGCTGCTGTACAGCATGAGAACCGGCATATTAACCTCCAGAATGCGTGACATCTTGCGATACAGGGCATCACGTTCAGGACCCGGATTCATGCTCTGGGTCTGCTCATAGAGCCGGTCAAATTCGGGATGCCTGAAACAGGAATTATTGCTCATGTGGATATTTTTACCGTAAAACAGCTGCATAAAGTTATCGGCATCCGGATAGTCTGCAATCCAGGCCGAGCCTTTAAACATGGTCTTGCACTGCTTTTCCAGTTTAAGGGCTTCAGCAAATGGCATGGCTTTACTCACCATCTTGATCTGGATGCTGTCGAGTGCCTTTTTCCAGAATTCAGCCTGCTGTTGGCCACGGCTGGTATTTCCCACAATCAGCTCAATTTCCAGCGGCTTGCCATTCGGCTGACGCCGCCAGCCATCCGTCCCGACCTGATATTGATAGCGGTCCAGCAGCAGATTGGCCGCCTTGACTGAGTAGGGAATACTGCTCTTGTACTGTGGAGAATAACCGACCATCCCGGGAGGAATCGGCATTTGTAGCTGATTGGCATCGCCTTTATACAGAATATTGATCATCTTCTCAGTTGAAAATGCCATTGCCATTGCCCGACGTAAGGCTATTTTTTCCTTTGCCAATCCGCCGACGACCGGATGCCGCATATTCCAGTACTGATAGCCAATTAAAGGATCGCTAATGCGAGAAAGCTGTATGCCCTGCTTTTTTAAATTCGGTTTGAGTACACCATTTTCTAATGCCTGTACCACCAGATCACCCTCAATTTCACTGATATCCAGCTCATTTTTACTAAAAGCCAGCCAGCGAGACTGAGCTTCTTCAATCACCCGAATATCAATGGTACCAATCTGTGGCATTTTCTTTCCTTGCATGGCCTTAATAATAGGCTGATCTGCATGATGACTGGCCTTAAAGTTCCAGACAAAGCCACGATAGTTCGGATTGGCGGTTAAGATGATCCGTGAAGCTGGTGTCCAGTGACTCAGCAGATAGGGCCCGGTGCCCACCGGATGATCCATCACAAAGCCGGCCTTATTACGATATTTTTCAATGACCTCTCTGGCGACCGCCGCTGCCGGCTGATGGGCAAGCAGCATTGCAAAGTTCTGATCCGGTTTAATCAGCTTTAAAATCAGGGTATAGCGATCCGGCGTCTGGATGCCTTCAAAGGGCTGATCATAATCAAACTTGCCGGTTTTTTTAGCCTGTGCCAGTAAGGCTTCCGTCCCCTTGATCCGGCCCTCCAGCAACCAGCTGTTTGGAGAATGTAAGGTCGGGTCTATCAGCCGTTTCAGTGAATAGGCATAGTCAGCAGCCGTCAGTTCACGCTTCTTGCCTTTAAATACCGGATCATCTGCAAAATAAATTCCCTTCTTGATTTGAATAATATAAGTCAGACCATCCGCGCTGACCTGTGGTAAAGCGACTGCCGTATTCGGTACCAGTTTGACCGGGGACGCCAGATAATCATAACTAAATAGATTTTCAAAAATGGCAGCGTTGACCCGGCCAGAATAGACATCATGAGTCGCAGCCGGATCAAAGCCGGTTTCAGCCACAGGAAAAACATCACGCAGGATTTTATTTGGATCGGCTGGATTGGCAGCCCCGACCGGTACTGCAGCAGTTGCAAACAGACAGCTTACGATCAGACAGTGAGTCAGCTGTAAAAATGGAGTTAAAAATTTTTCTTTTAGCATGCACTTGATCTAATTCTTTATTTTTTTAACAGGTTCAAGCTCTAGATAATGCCACAGTCTGCTTAGAATAAGAGCAGCTTTATAAACTTAAATTTAAGATTCATCCGGTTCTGTAGATCTGAGCTACTATTTTTTCCAAGCCTTGTCATTACACGCTTCAATTTTATTGTTTTATATCAATCACTCATTTTATTGCTTGTCATTTAGCAGTCTGCCCGCGTCTGGATTATCAAAAATGGTTGGGTGTTCAAAATAGCGCCTTTCAATATAGAAAATCCCGCCAAAATTGCGGGATTTTCTATCTATGTTTTACATCTGTGACTGGATATAATTTTGCAGACCAATCAACTCAATCAACCTCAGCTGTTTTTCCAGCCAGTAAGTATGATCTTCTTCAGTATCAGACATTTGCTGGCGTAGCAGATCACGGGTGATATAATCCCCTTTTTCCTCGCACAGCTTGATTCCCTGAGCCAGCTTTTCACGCACATGATACTCAAGTTTTAAATCGGCTTTCAAGCAACTGACCACATCTTCACCGACTTCAATATCATCACGCATCATGTTCGGCTTGCCTTCCAGAAACAGGACACGACGGATAATTGCATCCGCATGTTGGGCTTCTTCCTGCATTTCATGATCAATTCGTTCGAAGATCTTGCTCAAGCCCCAATCTTCATACATACGAGAGTGAATCAGATATTGGTCACGGGCAGCCAGCTCGCCGCCAATCAGCATATTCAAATAGTCTACGACTTCTGGATTACCACGCATTTTGAACTACTCCCTATTTTATAAAATCTATTATGAATAAAACTGTGCGGTTTTGCAAAAGTTAAATTTACGTAAATATATGATTTTTATAAAATTAAAATGAGAAGCACTTGCATTTACCCTCTCAATTCAGATAAATCCCGTTTAGAAAACAAGATGTTGCAACTGCTTGTATCTTTTCCAAAGTCAAAATTTTACTAGAAAAATCAAACGTTAAAAATTGTAAAAAATCATCGTGATAAAAAATACTCATCATATTTGTATAAATATCATTATATTGGGGTATTTTATGCATGATTTGTCTTATGATGCAGGGAAATTTAAAACAACAACGGTTTCATTATGATACAACCATCAACTACAGCGCCTGTGCTCGTGACCGGTGCCTCTGGCTATATCGCCAGCTGGGTAATTCAAAAACTTTTAACTCAAGGGTATACCGTTCACGCTACTGTTCGGGATTTAAACAAGACGCAAAGTTTTAAGCATCTGGAGCAGATTGCCGACACTGCTCCTGGCACACTTAAACTGTTTGCAGCCAATCTGCTAACCCCGGGTTCTTTTGATGCGGCGATGCAGGACTGTGAAATCGTGTTTCATATGGCTTCGCCTTTTGTTGTGACCAATTATACAGACCCCGTAAAAGATATCATTGAGCCCGCAGTTGTGGGCACAGAAAATGTATTAAATAGCATCAATAAGACCGAATCGGTTCAACGCGTGGTGGTGACTTCTAGTATTGCCTCGACCTATGGCGATGCCATCGATATCTTACAAACCAAACAGCAGCGTTTTGATGAGTCGCACTGGAATATGACCAGCTCGTCCCATCATCAGCCTTATCCTTATTCCAAGGTGATGGCAGAACGCAAGGCTTGGGAAATGGCGGAGGCGCAGGACCGTTGGGATCTGATTTGTATTAATCCTGCTCTGGTATTTGGAGAATCCCTTACCCCCAACACCCAGTCTGGCAGCGTGGAAGTTCTGCAACAGTTTGCCAATGGTCTGACCCTGCTGGGTGTTCCGCCTATGTGGAATGGGGTTGTCGATGTACAAGACGTGGCTGAAGCACATCTCCGTGCAGCATTTAATCCCGAGGCCGAAGGCCGTTATATTATTTGTAGTGAGACTTTAAGCCTGCTGGAGATGGGAAAAATTTTGCGTAAAGCTTTTGGTGCCAAGTTTCCTTTCCCACGTAATCAGTTACCTAAAACTGCATTTAAGATGTTCGGCCCACTTGCCGGCTTTAGCCGGAAATTTGTCGAACTCAACATGGGCTATCCAATTTATTTTAATGCACAAAAAAGTCAGGATCAGCTCGGAATTCAATATCGTCCGGTACAAGAAAGTCTGGTTGAGCATTTTCAGCAGCTTCTTGATGACGGATTGGTCAAACGCTATATTCCTTAACGGGTAGAGTGATTTGAAAGTAAAAGACACCCGAAGGTGTCTTTTTTAATATTTAGAGGCGATTAAAAAGCCAAGAAAATAGCTTAGGCTTCCAGCAGGCCATAATTATGCATCAAATCAATAAACTGCTCTTCATTCATCACGGGTACGCCCAGTTTTTCAGCCTTATCCAGTTTCGAGCCGGCCTTTTCTCCAGCCACCACACATTTGGTTTTAGCAGATACACTGCCACTCACCCGAGCACCGAGGGCTTGCAATAATTGCGTTGCTTCATCACGTCCCATACTGCTGAGGGTTCCGGTCACCACCCAACTTTCACCATTGAGTGGCTGGCGAGTCGGAGCAACCGGTGCATCCCAGTGAATGCCTGCGGCAAGCAGACGATCCAGCACTTCCAGATTATGCGGTGCCTGAAAGAAATCAATAATCCATTCTGCGGTAATATCCCCCACATCCGGTGTTTTCTTTAAGGTTTCAAGATCAGCATGGCGTAAGGCGTCCAGAGTCTGGAAGGTATTGGCCAGCATCCGCGCCGTGGTTTCACCTACCCCCCGAATACCGAGTGCATAGATAAATGCTGCCAGTGTGGTTTTCTTGCTGTTTTCAATCGCATCCAGCAGGTTCTGAACCGATTTGGCTCCCATCTTTTCAATACCAAGCAAGGTTTCACGATGCTCATGCAGATGGTAAATATCCGAGATATCTTTCAAGAGATTCAGATGCAACAGCGATTCTACCCAACGGTCGCCCAGACCTTCAATATCCATGGCCTTACGCGAAACAAAGTGACGAATCGCCTCGATCCGCTGTGCCGCACAGTATAGCCCCCCTGAACAGCGTGCCAGTGCCTCACCTTCTGGCATAACTACTGGTGAATCACAGACCGGACAGGTATCTGGCAAACGAACCTCAAGTGCATCGGCAGGACGAAATTCCGGCCAGACTTTTTCAACCTTAGGAATCACATCTCCACTGCGATAGACACTCACGGTATCACCAATCCGTACATCCAGACGGTGAATCTCGCCTATATTATGCAAGGTCACATTGGAAACCGTGACGCCACCCACTGCAACTGGATTCAAGCGCGCCACTGGGGTCAAGGTACCAGTGCGGCCGACCTGCCAGTCAATATGCTCAACTGTGGTAATGGCCGCCACGGCTGGGAATTTATAGGCAGTGGCCCAGCGCGGTTCACGGCTCAAGAAGCCGAGTTGCTGCTGCTGTTTCAGGTCATTGACTTTAATGACCAAGCCATCAATTTCTACGCTTAGATCAACCCGCTGCTGAATCATCCGCTCATAAACAGCCTGCACTTCCTCAATCGACTGGCAGATAAAGTGCTGCTCTCCGGTTGCAAACCCGAACTGGCTCAGCCATTCCAGACTGGCTGACATGCTGTCCTGACCATGATGCGGTACGCACTGGGCAATGCCATATGCATAAAATGCCAGAGGGCGTGAAGCGGCAATTTTCGGATCCAGCTGGCGTAAACTTCCTGCCGCAGCATTTCGTGGATTGGCAAAGGTTTTTTCCCCTTTGTCCAGATTGGCGGCATTCAAGCGTTCAAAACCGGACTTCGGCATCAGGACTTCACCGCGCACTTCAAGCAGCTCTGGAATGATTCCATTCACCGCTACCAGAAACTTCGGCAAGTTCCGGATGGTTTTGACATTCTGGGTAATATCTTCACCCGTTTCGCCATCACCCCGCGTGACACCGCGCACCAGTACCCCATGTTCATACCACAGAGAAATCGCTAGGCCATCGAACTTTAATTCGACATCATATTCAATTGTCTGCTTTGGCAAACGCTCTTCAATCCGGCGGGCAAAGGCAAAGAGATCATCCTGGTTAAAGACATTGCCCAGAGACAGCATAGGCACTGCATGAGTCACGGAAACAAATTTTGCCAGCGGCTGCCCTCCGACCTTGTCGGTTGGCGTATCCGGTTGTCTCAAATGTGGATATTGTTGTTCCAGCGCTTTAAGCTGATGAAAAAGCTGATCATATTCACTGTCTTCAATGGTTGGCTGATCCATTACATAATAGGCATGATTATGCCGGGCAAGCAGTTGAATCAGTTGACGCATTTGCGCAATGACAGTGGCATCTTGGGTCATAATTTCACCATAAAAAAGGGCGGTTAATCCGCCCTATACACATTCAGCTGTTGGCTATTATAAAAATCGGAACCGACAGATTCAATATTGCAAATCAAGCTTCTGCAGCAGTTTGTCCGGCACGATAATCGATGGCCTGATGACGCCAGAATTCACGTAATTGCGGGGTAAATTCCTGATGATTCTGATCATAGACAATCCCGTCTACTTCACGGGCAATCAGGCGTGAAACACTGTCCATGGTATCAAAGGCATTTTGTACATCGCTATGCGGCAGTGCCAGGAAGAAAGCCAAACCTTTCACTTCTTCAGTAGATAAGGTTTCCAGATCAAAGCCTTCCATGCCGATATCTGTCATGCGCAGCACCGAAAAAAGCAGTTTGGAACCATCTTCACTATAACGGTGGAAACAGGCCAGCTCGCCATAACGCAAGCCGTATTTTAACAAGACTTTTAGGGTTTTATCACCCGACAGTACACGGTTTTGCGGATAGATATGCAATGAAATGATCATTTCAGCATTGGCCAGCGCACTTTCTTCATCCACAATTTTTTGCTCATGCAGATGTGCATCCAGAATGCTGCTTTCATCATTAAATTCAGAGATTTCAGCTTTTTCGATATTGCTGTTCAGGCTGAACTCAGGCGCTGAGTCATGCACCGTTTCGGTCATATCTGCTTTGCTTTCTTCAGTTTTTATCTGCTCTTGCGGCTGAGATTCTGCTTGATGTTCTAAGCCTGCTTTAGGGGCTGCCACGTCAGCCGGTGTATCTTCTAGCTGTTCTGGGGCAGGTTTAGCCTCTGCTGTAACAGCTTGATGCTTCTCTGCTTTTGCCACACTTGCTGCATCTGCAAGTCCCGGTTCGACTTGGTCGGGATTTGCAGACAGCGCTACAGGGGTTTCTTCATGCAGGCGTGGTTCTACCCGCTCTACCGCTTCTGCTTCTTTTTTGTTGAGCTGTGAACGCACATGACGTGGAATGACGGGCGTCTGGCTATCCGGGTCAATATGGAGATCTGCATCAAGAGAAGGGACAGCTTCAGCAGGTTTTTTAAAGATCATTTTGATGCCGAGCAGCATGATTACAACTGCAATAATAATCCCGATAATTGTGGTGATTTCCATGTTATACCTCCGCAGCTAAGCCGTATTCTTTTGCCTGTTCCAAATTTACTGTCACTAGTTTTGATGTGCCCGGTTCAGGCATGGTTACACCTAACAGATCAGTCGCCATCATCATTGCAAGTTTGTTATGAGTAATATAAATAAATTGCACGTGTTCAGAAAGCTCTTTGACTAAATTACAAAAACGTCCCACGTTGGCATCATCCAGCGGTGCATCCACTTCATCCAGCACACAAAATGGCGCCGGATTTAAACGAAAAATCGCGAAGACCAAAGCCAATGCCGTGAGGGCCTTTTCACCACCAGACAGCAAAGCCAGCGAACTGTTGCGTTTGCCCGGGGGTCTTGCCATCAGTTTTACACCCGATTGCCATCCGTCTTCAAGACTCAAGCTGGCTTCACCGCCTTCAAACACTTTCGGGAACAGGTGTTGCAGCTCGGCATTGACCTGATCAAAAGTGTTCATAAACAGCTTACGGGTTTCCTGATCAATACTTTTCATGGCAGCTTGGAGCTGTTCCACTGTATTTTCTAGGTCCTGCATCTGGTGGCTGAGTTCCTCATAACGTCGGGAAACTTCTTCGTATTCTGCGGAAGCTGCCAGATTGACTGCGCCCAATTTGTCAAACTTAGCCTGGGCTTTTTCCAGCTTGGCCTGATGTGCCTGTACATCCAGCGTCAAACCGGAAATCATCTCACTATTCATTTCTTTTAGCTGTTCTGAATAATGCTGTAAATCTGATTTGGCTGCCTGCCAGGCCAGACGCTTCGCCTCCAGTTCGGTTCGGATTCTCTCATCCTGTTGTTGAAAGCGATGTCGCTGTTCTGTTAAATTTTGCTGTTTGTCCTGCAACTGCTTCAGTTCAAGCTGCCAGTCTGCCCAGGTGTTTTGCAGTTTTTCCGTGATCTGCGCCTGTTCCTTAAACTGGCTATGTAGCGCGGGTAATTCCAGCTGTACCGGATCAACAAACTTTTTGGCCTGCTCAATCTGGAGCGCAATTTGCTGATATTGCTGTTTTAAAAAGACCTGATCTTTTTCCAGTAATTCGAGCTGTTGCTGACTCTGGACACTTTGCCGGCGCAACAATTCCGCTTCCTGCTGTACCTGCTGGCTCAATTGCTGTGCATCTTCCAGCTGAGTATTCAGTTCTTCCAGCTGAAATTGCAGGGTTTTATACTGCGGAAGTGCCTGCTCCAATTTCAGGTTTAAAGCATGCAGATCAATTTCCAGATCATCTTTCTGCATGGCATCTTCTTCCAGCTGCTCTTCCAGCTGTTGCAATTGATTGTGTAACTGCTGCTTCTGTAGCGTAAAGGCCTGTGTCGCACTCTGGGCTTTGGCAATATTTAAATCAAGTTGTTGTAACTGTTTTTGCGCCTGCTTCTGCTGCTCACTACTCGCCTGAATCTGGTGATGTAGGGCTGCGATCTGTTGATTCAGCTCAGGGAGTTGCTGTTCCGCCTCTGTAAGCTGTGGTTCGAGCTCAGCAAGCTGCTGCTCAATCTCATCCAGACGAATACGATGACTGAGCGCACCCTGTCCGGCCTGACTATGTGCATCATAATCCAGCGCAATGACCCAGTCTGGCCCTACATGGTAACCATCCAGACTCAGGATCGACTGACCCGGCTGTAACTGCGGTTGCAGGCTTAAAGCGGCATGAAAAGATTCGGCAACGGCGACCTGCTGCCAGAGTGAATAATGGGGCGCGGCAATCCAGTCCGCCAGACATGGCAAGCCGGCGATTTGTATCTGGAGCTGCACCGTTTGCGTCTTGAGCTGACGTGCATGATTCTCTAAAAAATACTCATCTTGTGTCAGCACTTGAGCCGAGAGCCATTTGGCCAGAAACTTCTCGATCAAAGCGGCATGGACTTTGGCCGCAGGCTGAAGCTTTAAGACCTGCATGAGCTGTACCCTATCGGTCTTGACCGGTGGATGGGCTTTGGTCAGTAACTGGCTCAGGTTTTTCCGTTCTGAATGCAGCACCTGAATTTCCGATTTCAGCCGCATCAGACGCTGTTGATGCGTGGCCTGTTGTGCCTGAAGTTGCTCGAGTTGAGTTTTGAATTCTTGCAGCCGGGCTTCATGGCCTGCAAGCTGCTGTTCAGCCTGGGCTCTATCTTGCTGATCATATTCCAGCTCATCCTGCTGTACTTGCTGCTGAATCTGGCTAACTTGCTGAGCCAAGGTCTGTTTTTGCTGCTCGATACGGGCAATATTTTTTGCCAGCTGTTCGCTTTGCGCCAGCATCTGTAATTGACGCTGTTGTTGCTGCTCTACCTGGGTTTTAATTTGCGTAAATTGGGCCGCGACTGCTGCTTGCTGAGATTTAAGCTCTGCCAGCTGCTGCGTTTGATTCTGCTTCTGGCCTTCCTGTTGGTGTAGCTGTACTGTCTGTTCTTCAAGCTGTGCTTGCAGGGTTTCCAGTTGTAGTTCAGTCAACTGTAGCCGTTCTTTGGTCTGGGCTTTTTGCTCTTCCAGTTTGATTAGACTATTGGAGTTCTGCTGCAACAGGGATTGCTTCTGCTGCAAAGTCATTTCCAGTTCACTGCGCTTTTTTTCAGCCTGCTGCCATTCGCTTTGTAGCGGTGTAGATTGTTGGATCAGGCGCTGGAACAGCTCGCTGGTGGTTCCCAAGTCATGCTCGACCGTCGTCAGCTCTGAACGGACCAGCTTGAAACTTTCACCCAGTTCATTCATCTGCACCGTGTATTCTTCTTGCAGGCGCTGGCTCTGCTCCGACTGGAACGAAAGCACTTCAACCCTGATCCGGCGAATCTCTGCTTCCAGCTCTTTATATTGAATCGCGGTTTCGGACTGGCGTTTCAGGGTTTTTAGCTGAGCTTTCAGTTCAGCAGCAATATCTTCCAGACGGGACAGGTTTTGTGTAGTGTGGTCCAGATGCAGCATGGTTTCGCGGCGACGGGCCTGATAACGCGAAACGCCAGCAGCCTCCTCAATAAAGACCCGCATTTCTTCCGGCTTGGCATCGACCAGACGGTTAATCATGCCCTGTTCAATAATGGCATAGGAACGTGGTCCCAGACCGGTCCCCAGAAAAATATCGGTAATATCACGACGGCGACATTTGCTGCCATTCAGGAAATATTCAGACTTGCCATCCCGGTTGACTTGTCGCCGTACAGCCAGCTCACTATAGGCATTATAAGCCCCGCCCAGCTTGCCATAAGTATTGTCAAAACGTAATTCTACACTGGCCATGCCTACTGGTTTACGCTTGGCGGTTCCGGTAAAAATCACATCCTGCATGCTGCCACCACGCAACTGGCGGGCACTAGATTCACCCATGACCCAGCGAATGGCATCAATCACATTGGATTTCCCACAACCATTGGGCCCGACCACCGCAGTACGATTATCTTTAAAGTGTAGCGTGGTGCTGTCAGCAAAAGATTTGAAGCCTGAAAGTTTTAAGCTGCTTAAACGCATAGTGTCCTGATTTAACGTCGTGAGCGTCTGGCCCACGCGAGTTCAATTTGTTTCATCCGTGTCAGAGATTCCAACACAAGGTTGCGTAAGTGTCGACAAAAATCTTCCATAAATAAAGAGGCCTGATGTGATTTTCGGATTAAAATTGCTTCAGTAACCAGCTTAAACAGCTCGAAAGATTCTTGTAGCTCACGTCTGGAAATATTCAGGGTCAGAAAATAGCTACGGCGCAAGGAGGGTAATAGTTCCTGGTAGTAGCGCATCAGATAAGGATTTCCCACCATTTCCGGTTGCTGGGCCATCCCCTGAAAGATTAAATCATAAAACTTTTCAGTATGACCTTGGCGAGTTTCGGCTTCCAATTGTTCTAATAATAGCTGAATACGCTCAGCTTCATGGCTACGCCAGCTTTCAGCCATACGATGCACCATCTGCCCCAGAAGCAAGGCACTCATTTCAAATAGGGCACGTACCTGCAAAGCGGACATTTCCGAGACCATCGCTCCGCGGCGCGGGAAGATTTCAATCAATTGGGTGCGTTCCAGTAAAAGCAGGGCTTCACGCACTGAACCGCGGCTAGCGTCCAGCTCCGATGCAATTCTAAGTTCCTGAATCCGCTCGCCTTCGACCAGCTCGCCCCGGATGATCTGTTCACTGATGTGCTTGGCAATCTGTACAGATAAACTGTGTGCTTCTTGTTGTTGCATACCGTTCCTGTCTTATTTTTATTGATGCAAATGGAGTCATTCTGAATAACTTTCATTGATTAAACGGTTTTTTTGTAGGAAATACTTTGACATTGTCAGACAATCTTGTGTCTGTACAGCCAATCCAGCCCGATAAAAAGGAGAATACAAGTCGATTCTCCTGATCAAGTTTGGTTTAAAAGAGACAAATCAGGCAATAAAGCCCTGATAGATAAAATATAGCCCGACTGTGGTCAGCAAGCCGGCAAAACATTTTTTGAGCATCGCTGGTGACAATCGATGTGCCACTTTTGCACCCTGCTTTGCGGTAAAGAAGCTCATCAGGCTAATCCCGATAAAAGCATAGATATGGATATAACCGATGGTATTCGCTACATTGACCTGTGCCTGCTGTCCAAACCAGATAAAACCGATCGCTCCGGCAAGTGCAATAGGGAGTCCGCAGGCCGCTGAGGTCGCGACTGCTTTTTGTATCGCGACGCCGCAACGATTTAAAAAAGGTACCGTCAGACTGCCTCCCCCAATTCCGAAAATCGCTGAAGCCACCCCAATCCCTGCACCTGCTGCAAGTTGTAGGGGGGCCGAAGGCAGCTGCTGGTTCGGATTAATCTGTATATGGGCACCCCTAAACATTCTGAAAGCGACCCAGACGGCGAAGAAGCCGATTAAGAGTTGCAGGCCCTGAGCGGATAAATAATCGGCAATTCCCGCTCCGAAAAATGAGCCCACGATCAGACCGGGAGCCAGATTACGAAACACATGCCACAAAACGGCACCTTTTTGATGATGTGCCATCACCGAACTGATCGAAGTGACAATAATTGTGGCCAGAGAAGTGCCTACTGCCATATGCATAATCACGCCTGGATCGTACTGGAGCTGGGTAAAAACAATGTACAGGATGGGTACAATGATCAGACCACCACCGACACCAAACAGGCCTGCGGCGAATCCTGCGATTGCACCAATCAATAAATATATGATTAACTCCATAACGACATTTACCACGTTTAGATTCAAATGGATGTAGAAACTCGCGAACTGCAGCAACGTTTAAGCGATGCAGGCCAACTCCCTGAAGTGTTATTAATCAAGCCCGTGACCACATCAACCAATGATGATGTACGCGAACTGGCCAGCAAAAATGTACAACACGTACTGGTCTGTAGCCGGGTGCAAACCCAGGGGCGCGGACAACGCCAGCGTCAGTGGGTCTCGCCTGAAGGAAATATCTATTTAAGCACATTGCTACATACACAAAAAGCAATAGATGGCCGTCTGGCGCTGGAAATTGCGTTAAATATCCTGCAAATGCCGAGCCTGCAAGGACTGAATCTTCAAGTCAAATGGCCCAATGACCTGTATAGCCCCCAAGGTAAATGGGGCGGCATTCTAGTGGAACCGATTTCAACCCGGCAAGTAGTAGTCGGTGTTGGCCTGAATATTGATCCTCTCTCTGCCGAGATACCCGACCAGCAGGTCAGTTCTTTAAGCGAGTTGGGATTGACGCAGACCTCAAGAGTGGAACTGATTGCCCAGCTTTATCTGGCGATCCAGCAGGCCGGTCAATGGTTTAATTATGACTGCCAAAATCTGGCGGCGCGTTTTAACCGTTCTGCAGCATTTATACAACAAACGGTTGAATTCACGGATCTGCAAGGGCAGTATTCAGGAACTTTTCTGGGCATTCAGGATGATGGTGCAGTAAAAATTGCCACCAGTCAGGGTGTTCAAGCTTTTTATCAGGGTCAACTTCGCCTTAAAAACCCTACCTGAACAGAGCAAGCTCTATGAAAAAACTATGGCTAGATATCGGCAATACCCGGCTTAAATACTGGATCACCGAGCAGGATCAGATTATTGAGCATGCGGCTGAATTGCATTTACAGTCTCCCACTGACCTGTTGCTTGGACTGATCCAGCATTTTAAAGAGCTAGGCTTGCAGCAAGTCGGCGTTTCTTCAGTTCAGGATAAAAAAAGTAATGACCGTATTCTAAAAATACTCAAGAAGCTGAATGTACCTGTCATCTGTGCCAAAGTGCAGGCTGAATATGCAGGATTGCACTGCGGTTATGACCAGCCATCCCAGCTCGGCATCGACCGCTGGCTGCAAGTGCTCGCAGTCGCCAAATCAGCTGAACAAAATTATTGTGTGATCAGCTGTGGCACTGCCTTGACCATTGATCTGACCCAGGGCCAATATCATCTCGGGGGCTATATTCTGCCGAACCTGTATTTGCAACGCGATTCCCTGATTCAAAATACCAAGGGCATTAAAATTCCGGATGCTGCCTTTGAGGAGCTTTCTCCGGGACGCAATACCATTGATGCCGTACATCATGGCATTTTGCTGGGGCTGCTCAGTACCATTCAAAAAGTACTGGAACATTTTCCGGCACAATTGATCCTGACCGGTGGCGATGCTCCCTTATTTGCCCAACATTTGGTACAGTTTGACCCTGTGATTGAACCGGATCTGCTGCTTAAAGGCCTACAGCACTTTGCAGACCATTTGCCAGAAAACGTATGATCACAGTGAGTAACTGAGGAAAATCAGTATAACTGTCCCGTTTACAAAAATGGCCTGCTTCCCTGATTTCAAAAATTTGAGCGTTCAGGGTATGAGCCAGCCGCAGTGAAACTGGTGCAGGCACATAAGGGTCATTGCTGGACACAAACATTACTGCCCGCTGATAATGTTGCGGTAATCCCCTAAAGTTTAATCGTACTGTCTGAATCATTTTATTTAATTCAGACCAAGCCACCAAGGGCGTATCAAAACCCGCCACTATAGCCAATCCTCCAATTTTTTGTTCTTGAAAGCCCGGCTGTTTTTGCAAAAACTGTAAGACACTCAAAGCACTAAACCCATGAGCCACAATAATGCTGTGTTCATCCAGCTGCGGCATCTGCACTTGCAGGTTTTGCTGCCATTCGTCCAGATCGGGTTGAAATGGATTGGCCAGTATGACGCGCTTGGCCTGAAATCCGGCTCTCCTGATCTGATGGCTAAGCCATGGATACCAGTGATCATTAATCGTGGCTTGATAGTCGGGTACGATATACACTTTTTTTATTCTATGGGTCATGGTGATTGACTTATTTTAAATTTTAAAGAAAGCAGACGATTCGCTGCTGTATTCATTTTTATTATTTAGAAAAGAGCATGCCAACAGTGCTGGCTTCTGCTCTGCATACTTTTTGTCTATAGATTAGCTTCTATATAAATCATGTATCTAAAGCCTTTAAGCTCTAAATCAGCAAGTGAGCACAGTTTAATCAGATGGAATTTTAGTTAAATAAGGTTCAATTACCCGCCAGACTTCAGGCAGTTCTGTACAGCCTTGAGAATTAATAAAATGTCCCTGATGCTCGGCACTGATCACGATAGCATCCAGACTTTCTGCCTGCTCTAAACTAAATTCAGGCAATACCCGGTCATCAGCTTCCGAATAAATCACCACACGCTCGTCAATCTGACGTTTCAGTCTCTCAAAATCTACCTGAGCGGCATCAATAAAAGGGTCCACTTCCTCTAAACGCCCGAGCCGGCCATTAAAACCGGCAACCAGCACCAGCTGTCTGATTCTCTGATTTTTTAGTTCACGGCTTAAATAATGCAAGGTGGCCAGACAGCCCAGACTATGCGCAATGAAAATACTGTTTTCATCTATTCCATCAATCTGTTCACGCATCTGCTGATCCCAGGTTTCCAGCTTTGGCGTCGTTGACGGGTCCAGTTTCAAGACTTTTAAACTTACCTGTTGTTGCCGAGCTTTTTCCTGAATCCATGGAAACCAGTTTTCTTCCGGGCTGGCCGTATAACCATGCACCACAATCACCTGAGCCATCTGCATTTTGCCTTTATTTATTTTAATGCTGTCGAGTCTGCCTGATTTTATCGAGGATTTGGGTAAGCAAATGTTGTTTTGTTTAAACAAAAGCGCAAGAAAAACCAGCCCATAAAAAAGGCGCATTGCGCGCCTTTTTTATTTCAACACCTTACTTTTTATCATTGCCGCCGAACAGTGGACCCATGCCACCGCCGCCTCCAAACTGTTTCTGTAAACCGCTGAGTGATTTCATCATTTTTGCCATACCCGACGGATTGGCAAATTTCTTCATCATTTTTGCCATTTGTGCATGTTGCTTGATCAGCTTGTTCACTTCTGACACTTCCATGCCACAACCTGCTGCAATACGCTTTTTACGGCTGGGATTCATCAGCTCCGGATTACGGCGCTCCTTGATGGTCATCGACTGGATAATCGCTTCCATTTTCTTCACTTGCTTTTCAGGATTCGCCTGCGCAATCGCATCTTGAAGTCCTGCATTGCTCATGCCCGGAAGTTTATCCAGAAAGCCCATCATGCCGCCCATCTTGTTCATCTGCTCGAATTGCATCAGCATGTCTTCAAAGTTGAAGCTGCCGCCTTTTTGCAATTTCTTCGCCATTTTTTCGGCTTTTTCTTTGTCGATCTTGCGTTCAACTTCTTCGACCAAAGACAGCACGTCACCCATGCCAAGAATACGCTGTGCCACACGCTCCGGATGGAATGGCTCCAGAGCATCCAGCTTTTCACCCATCCCGAGGAACTTGATCGGTTTACCAGTAATGGCACGTACCGAAAGTGCCGCACCACCACGCGCATCACCATCCGTCTTGGTCAGAATCACACCGGTCAAAGGCAAGGCATCGTTAAAAGCTTTGGCAGTATTGGCCGCATCCTGACCGGTCATGGCATCGACCACGAACAGGGTTTCAGTCGGGTTAATCGCTGCGTGTAGCTCTTTAATTTCATCCATCATGTCATCATCGATATGCAGACGTCCTGCGGTATCGACAATGAGCACATCAGCAAACTGGATTTTTGCCTGCTCAATAGCACGGTTGGCAATGGTAATTGGTTTTTCGTCAGCATTTGACTCTAAGAAGATTGCGCCAACTTCACCGGCAACAGTCTGAAGCTGCTTAATCGCCGCCGGACGATAGACGTCGGCAGAGACCATCGCGACTTTTTTCTTTTGACGTTCTTGCAAGAAGCGTGCAAGTTTGGCTGCAGTGGTGGTTTTACCCGCACCCTGCAAACCGGCCAGCAGCACAACCACCGGGGGTTTAGCAGCCAGGTCAAGGCTTTCATTGGCCTCGCCCATCATTTTGGTCAATTCGTCATAGACAATTTTGACGAAGGCTTGCCCTGGGGATAACTGAGTCATCACTTCCTGGCCCAATGCTTCTTCCTTAACTTTCGCGATAAATTCACGAGTTACAGGTAACGCAACGTCGGCTTCAAGAAGTGCCATACGTACTTCACGTAACGTATCTTTAATATTGTCTTCGGTTAGCTGCCCTGAGCCAGTAACATTTCTTAAACTCTGTGTGAGTCGTTCTGTTAAGGTATCAAACATTGCAAAATCCGCTTAAAATAGCCAGTAGCAAAAAATTGTTTCTTAAAATAGAAAATTTATGCATAGAATGCTATAGGATACTGTAGTTCGCAGCGAATTTATATAAATGAATATTCATCACCCTTAAAAAGGTTTGACATGGTTAGCCTCCCCTTGGTTTATACGATCTTAGCATTAGTCGCTTATACCGCTTCCTTCTGGTATCTGTTCATTCACTTGATGGCTAAACGTGCTCCAAATCAATGGTTTGTTGGCCTGACGGCCTTGGTGGGACTACTACTGCATGCGCTGGTGGTCTCCGGCGATATGTATACGCCACTGGGGATCAATTATGATGTTTTTGCCCTGTTTTCCTTTACCTCGGGGTTGATGTTACTGCTGAGTATTATCTATAGCACATATCGGCCAATTATTGCGCTAAACCTGATTGGTATTCCGGTGGCTGCTACCGGGTTAATTCTGGGTTTTGCCTTTACCCAGCCCGCCAAAATTACTGTACAAAACTCTTTGGGGCTGGATATTCATATTATCCTGTCTCTGTCTGCCTATGCCGTGCTGCTGATGGCCACCATTCAGGCAGTTATTCTGCGTTTTCAGGACCGTGAACTGAAAAAGAAACAGAAACGCCGGGTCTGGGTCAATTTATTGCCCTCTTATCAGGATATGGAATCTTTGCTATTCGATATGCTGATGACCGGCTTCATTTTGCTGACACTGGCACTAAGCTTTGGTTTCTTTACCATTGATAATTTCTTTGCCCAGCATCTGGCACATAAAACGGTGTTTAGTATTATTTCCTGGCTGGTTTATGGTGCCCTGCTTATTGGACACTGGAAATTTGGCTGGCGCGGTCAGAAAGCGGTGCGTTTTACCCTGATTGGCTTTGGTCTGCTGGCACTGGGCTTTATTGGCTCCAAGTTTGTACTGGAAATGATTTTGGTACGCTAACCGAAAGCCAACATTATATCTAAGTGTTGTCATGAGACGGTCATATTCAAAAATTATGGTCAAAGTGCATTAAAAATACCCTAAGGTTCATGATGATAAAAGTCATTTCAGGTTTAGCACTTCTTTGTTTATCGAGCGCAAGTTTCGCAGATTATCACTGTCACGGTAGCATTAAAGATCGTACGATTGATGACAATGTCAGTATCAGTCAACACTGTCAGATTGATAATGCCACGATTAAAGGCAATGTCATGCTGTATCAGGGTGCACAAGTAGTGATTTTAAATACGGCGATTGATGGCAATCTGGAATCGAAAGGACGTTTTAGCTCGGTTCTGGCACAACATAACCAGATCGACGGCAATATCCAGCTAGAAGATGGTCAGACAATTCAGCTTACTGCCAATCAGGTAGAAGGCGATATCCAGCTGAAAAAGAATACCCAAAAAATTACTGTAAATGACAATGTGGTAGACGGTAATTTGCAATGCGAATCTAACCGGATTCAACCGATCGGTGGTAATAACCGAGTCAATGGTGACAAAGAAGGTCAATGTCGCCGTTTATAATTCTGATCAAGACTTGGCTTGTGCTTGAATCAGCTTAAGCCAAGTTTTAAATGCCTTTAATCTTAATCCCCATTTATGATTAATCAAGTAACAACTATTTTGTAAATTAAGGGGGATGTAATTATCAGACATCCTTTTCTTAGTTTTGGTCTTCGCTACAATCACGCTGGCTGTCAGTTAACTGGTAAACATTTAGATTGGCTAGACAACCCTAGTAAAAAAACGTATAACTCCATTTTTCGAATTTACAGGTAGCCACGTTGAAACTTGTTCTTGCACCCATGGAAGGCTTAACCGATCCGATTATGCGCGATGTACTAACATCCGTAGGTAGCTTTGACTGGTGTGTCACCGAGTTTATCCGCGTCACCGACTCCATCCTGCCCGATCATGTTTATCATACCTATTGCCCGGAACTGTTAAATGAGGGCAAAACTGCTGCCGGCACGCCGGTCCATGTGCAGTTTCTGGGCAATAACCCGGAGATGTTGGCAGCGAATGCCGTCAAAGTGGCCGCAATGGGCGCACCGGCAATTGACCTGAATTTTGGTTGTCCGGCAAAAACCGTGAACCGTCATCGTGGTGGGTCGATTTTACTGGATGAACCTGAAGTTGTGCATGAGTTAGTCAAAGCTGTGCGTGATGCCGTTCCTGCACACATTCCAGTATCGGCCAAAATGCGCTTAGGCTACATGGATCGCAATTTCATGCTGGACAATGCGCATGCCATTGAAGATGCGGGAGCGTCTTGGGTCACTGTTCATGCGCGTACCAAAGCCGATGGCTATACTCCGCCTGCATTCTGGGATCAGTTACAGCCGATTCGTGAGGCACTCAAGATCAATGTTATTGCCAATGGTGAAATCTGGAACAATGCCGATGCCAAGCAATGCCGTTTGGAGTCGGGCTGTGAAGACCTGATGATTGGTCGCGGTGCAGTCACCACACCCGACTTGACTCAATGTATCCGTCAAAATTCGGATATGCCGTTACTGAACTGGAATGACCTGCTGCAACTGCAAATTCGTTTTATCAATGGGCCGGCAAAAACTGAAATTGGCATGGTTGGCCGCTACAAGCAATGGCTGGGCATGATGTCGAAACATTATCCGGAAGCCAAAGCCTTATGGGATGAAGTAAAACGGATTAAGGTTCTGGCCGAGATTACCGAAAAACTGAAAGCTTCAAATATTTAAAACCCAAAAGCCTTTGAATGATTCAAAGGCTTTTTGATGAGCCCATAAAAACCTATAACTGCTTACGCTGCTTTAAATTTTCTACGTGTTCCCGATTGGTTTTCCAGGATTTTTTTAAAACTTCTTTTTCTAGTCGCAGTTGTATCCGTTTTAATTTCATTCCCGAAATCATCGGCTGATCAAAACTTTTCACGTAGTCGGTCCAACCTGCCCCCCGAAATACCTGAGGTGGCATCGGCGTTTTAAACACGGCATCCGGCATAAATACAATCACCGAATGCAAAAGATCTGGTTCCACACTATCTGCCAGCAGCTGCTCTAGAACCTTAATATGTTTATAGTTCTGATGAATCGGATTTTGAAATTTATAACTGTTTTTATAGATTTTCTGGGTCCAGATTTTTTGTCGCTCGTTTCCAAATATCCAGCCTTTATAGTTTTTGGTTTCAATCACAAATATTCCGTAAGGACTTAATAACAGGTGATCAATTTGTGTGGTTCCGCCCTCCCCATCCGGCAAGGTCAGATCATTCAGCAGCAGATATTGCGGATCTTTCAGATAAAGTTTGGCATGCATAGCAACGGTAAACTCTCCCAGCTTTCCTTTCAGAAAGGGCTTGAATAATTTAAAAATCATCACACCAAAGAAAAGCAGAAGAATCCACCCTATATTTGACCAGAGTGAGCCAAATATCGATATTGTAGAATTTTCCATATTTTAATTATTCAATTATTTTAGATACTTAAAGCTTAATGTTTTTGTTCAATATTTAACAGAATTTCTTTTTTGTCCAGGCCGCCCGCGAATCCGACCAGCTTGCTGCTACTGCCAATCACGCGATGACAAGGCGCAATAATCGAAATCGGATTTTTACCATTGGCTGCCCCGACAGCACGCACCGCTTTACTGTTGCCAATCTGCTCGGCAATGTCACGATAGCTTCGGGTCTGACCATAGGGAATATTCAGCAAGGCCTGCCAGACTTTTTTCTGAAAATCAGTCCCGATAAATTCTAAAGGTACGTCAAAGGCACTGCGCTGACCGGAGAAATACTCCTGCAATTGGCGTCTGGTTTCAATTAATACCGGATGTTGCAGGCCCTCCACCAGTGACGCCAATTTAAACCAATGGGGCATTTCGCCATCCCAGAGTACAGCCACCAGTGCCGTTTCATGTGCCACCAGTCGCAACTGCCCTACAGGTGAATCCATATTCAGATAACTCAGCTGCATGACCATACTCCTCTAAAATGAAGTGTTCTCTTATTCATTTTAATGGAATTTTGAAACGTGCGACAGGCTTTAAGATGAAGATAATTTCATCAACACAAGACCGGAAATAATCAGCACCGCTGCCAGCATGCGCATGGCAGTAGCCGGCTCACCCAGAATAAACACCCCAACCAGAAATGAGCCAACGGCTCCAATTCCAGTCCAGATGGTATAAGCCGTCCCCAAGGGCAATGTGCGCATGGCATACGCCAGTAGCACAAAACTCAGCACCATAAAAAACAGCGTGACAAGACTTGGGGTGAGCCGGGTAAATCCGTCAGACAATTTCATTGAATATGCCCACACGATTTCAAATAAACCCGCAAGAATTAAGATGATCCAGGCCATTTCGCCTTCCTCCTATATGACAGAGTCAGGCCGTCCTGACGATTTTTCCTGTTAATTTCCATTTAAATAAGCAACTAACAAGGGAGGTCGTTCCTCCTGAATAAGGAAAATAGAGGCTATACAATCCAGTTTCTAGAACTGTAATTTTTACAAAACCTGACTAAAAGAGAGCTAATTTAACCCTGCCTTACTCAAATACTCAAGACAGAGCTTTACATTCAACTTATGCTGAATCTGGAGAAATACCCAGTTACTCTTTCCAATTTAATTTTATTAAAAATAAAACTCACAGTTATCCGCAAATTATTAAGTAATACATATCAATTAAATTTAAAGAATAGTGTGGAGATCTTATATGATTCAAGCCAGACCCTATACTTTTTGACTACTTTTTGACTCGCCTAAATACTCATAACTGGTGAATAAACACTCACCGAATTAAAGGCATACGCTGTATAAAAAGAACTCCAATCGAATTCTTTTTATACTTTTTTTGTCTAATAAGCAATCAAACGAGTCACAAATGTTTACATTTTATGCAACTTATCCATATGGTTATCAACATAGATATCTACACACTTATCCATAAAGTTATCCACAGATTTATGCACTTTAAACATTCTAACGATTAAAGTTGAACCTGTCCGACTTTAGCAAGTTCTGCACGCATTTCATCAATCACAGCTTTATAATCCGGTTTACCAAAGATAGCTGAGCCTGCAACAAACATATCGGCACCTGCTTCCGCAATTTCACGAATATTCGCAGGCCCCACTCCTCCGTCCACTTCCAGACGAATATCACGACCTGAGGCCTCAATCAGCTGACGAGCCTGACGCAGCTTGTCCAAGGTCATTGGAATAAACTTCTGTCCACCAAATCCCGGGTTCACACTCATGAGCAGGATCTGATCAACCTTGTCCATGACATAATCCAGATAATGCAACGGCGTGGCCGGGTTAAAGACCAGACCTGCTTTTGCACCGCCCGATTTGATCAGCTGCAAGGAACGATCGATATGGTCAGAAGCTTCTGGATGAAAGGTAATAATATCCGCACCTGCTTCAAGAAAATCCCCGATCATACGATCAACCGGCTTGACCATCAAATGCACATCAATAGGCGCCTGAATGCCATAGTTTTTTAGAGCTTTACATACGCCTGCACCAAAGGTCAGGTTCGGTACATAATGATTGTCCATCACATCAAAATGAACCACATCTGCCCCAGCGGCTAAGACATTTTCCACTTCTTCCCCTAAACGGGCAAAATCGGCAGACAGAATTGAGGGGGCAATTAAATAAGGTTTGGACATGGAAGAACCTGATGAGCTGAAATTGGATGTGCCTCATTATAGCAAATCCAGTCCGGCGACTGTGCTCTTGATGTTGCAAGAATAAAACACTGTGTCACGCTGATAAGCTTATAACTTGATCAGGACTTGGTTTAAAGTGCAGGATAATGATGAATAGTGTAGAAAACTGATGAAAAGTATTGCCCATATCCAGACGCAACAAGCTTCACGAATTGCCAAACGCCTGGCTAATCACTGGAAACATAAATTTAATATTGATGAAACCGAACAAAATTTCCTGATTCATTTTCCAGGTGCAGAAGTGAGTCTGACACCCGAGGCAGATCATCTTACCGTAACGATTCAAAGCACAGATGAATCTACTGACTGAATAAACTTGAAAATGTGTTCTGGATCATCTGATCCGTATGGGACAGGAGCCACTGACTGCCGAGTGGCAGTACCATGACTCCGATAAAAAATTTAAGGAGTAAGTTGGGCGTGTTCCTGCTCAAAAGCTTTGACTGCCTGAATGCGTTCAGCAGTTGCCGGATGGCTGCTCAGAAAATCCCCGAGAGATTTTTCAGCCGGATTTTTTCCATCTTGTTGCTGATGCCAGCCGTTCAAGGAAATGAGCAAAGTGTCGGGGCGAAATATGCTGCTCATGTAAGGCATTTAAAGCATAACCGCTGGACAGTGCCTAAGCCTAGGCTGCTGACGCGAGGCTCAACTGGAAAAGATAAGGTCCCGGAATCTTCAAAAGAAGACTGAATATTGCTTGAGTTTTGCATGAATTATCCTGGTTTTTATTATAAGAATTGATTCCTAAGAACATGGGCCACGCTCTAATTGGGCCCATGCTATTTTTTCTTTTAGTTATATAAGCCTTAAAGTCACTTAAGGTTGTAATTGTACCGCATGAAACTGCAAATGATCATCGATAAAACTTTGAATAAAGTAATAGCCATGATCATATCCCGGATGTTCACGTAGTGTGAGTTTCTGCTGCACACTGTCACAGGCCTGCTGAAACAGCGCCGGATTCAGCTGATTATAGAACTGATCAGAAGAACCCTGATCAATCAGAATATCATTAAATAAAACCCCTTTGGCTTTGATCAGCTCAGTTGCATCATGTTGCTGCCATTCAGCCCGGTTCTCACCCAAGTAATGGCTAAAGGCTTTTTCTCCCCATGGACACTGACTTGGCGCACAGATCGGGGCAAATGCCGAGACAGAGCTAAATTTTTCAGGATATTTAAAAGCCAGGGTAAGCGCGCCATGTCCACCCATACTATGACCGAAAATCCCGATTTTGCCTGGCTGAATCACAAACTCATCACTCACCAGCTGGTAAAGCTCATCTACGATAAAGCTTTCCATCTGATAATGCTCAGCCCAAGGTGTCTGGGTTGCATTGATATAAAATCCGGCACCTTGACCAATATCCCAGTTGTCGCCTTCTGCCACCCCTTCTCCACGTGGTGAGGTATCCGGAGTAATCAGAATCAGGCCCAATTGTGCCGCCAAACGCTGTGCATGAGCCTTAATTGCAAAAGTTTCCTCAGTACAGGTCAGGCCAGCAAGGTAAAACAGTGCTGGACAGCTCTCCCCGGCCAGCGCTTGAGGCGGCAGAAAAATTCCAAATCTGGTCGGGGTTTTTAAGGTTTTGCAATCAAAACGATAAATCCGCTGTTCACCGTCGAAGCTTCTATTGTTCTGTACAAGTTCCATGCTATATCCCTATTCTGCTTGCAGACCTGCTGCGAAAAAAATATTTAAGGAGACTGTTTCACGGTTGTCATCTCTGGAAATAACTGCTGCTCCAGTTGCGGCAACATCAGTTCCATATTCTTGCCAATCATCCACTGCGGTTCTGATGGCTCAAAACCTTGAGCAGACTCCCATTTGGCTACTGTATTTGCGGCCTGTTCAAAAGACGCTTTTAAACTGCTGTTCTCACGCATGGCTTCATCAAAAAACGCGCGACCAAAATAAGTATAGTCGGCTTCATTCGAACAGCCAAAAGACTGGCGGTCCGCCGCAGAAGCAGTAATAACCAGAGTATTATCATTTTGCAAGGCTGAGACAAAGCTTCCTGAGAAACAGGCGGAAATGACAATCACCCGCCAGCGAATGCCGGAAGCATCCAGCGTCTCGCGTAACCATTTCGGATCGACCTGTGCCAGATCCAAAGGTGCATTTTCCATTTCAAAAGTATTTGGCAAACCATGAGAGGTCATATACAAAAACAGCACATCACTTTCACGGTTCATCTGCTGGCCAATGCGGCGTAGCGCCAACTCCATACTGGTTCTGGAGGCAATCGGTATCTGGGTGCGGGTCGCTGGATGATTCACCAGGGCAATGGAACGGCCATAGGTACCAAAACGGGTATCAAACTGTTCTTTAATCCGCTCGATTTCCGAATAAAACACATCCTGGTAACTGGCGCCAGCAATCCCCATAAAATACCAGTGCGACTGGGCAAACTCACCATACTGAATATTGTCCAGCGCTTTATTCAGCAGCGTCGGCTGTGCATAAAAGGCATCTTCTGCAAAACTTGGCGGAGTTTCCTCCACTTTCCAGATCGGCTGGTCCTTAATCGAAATCTGCCAGACCACCAGAGTAAATAAAGTGGCCAGTATAATCAGCGCCCGTTCCCACCATGGCCATTGCAGCTCACGCGAGATCACCCAGACCACTGCCAGACTTTGCCAGACAAACAGCACCACAAATAGGGTCGGAATATACGGATACAACACATAAGGCAGATAATCGATATCCCCGAGATACTGAATCAGAGATTGAAACAGCATGATATGCGTATCGAGTACCAGCCATAACAAGGCCGGCACCAGCATCAAACGTGGATTATTAATCCGCTGGGACAGAAAAATCCCGACAATCAGGGCAATAAAAGGCCAGAGCGCATAGCTGATCAGACCTTGCGAGTTAAAATCACCAATACGGCCAGAACTCAGCCAGCTAAACAGGCTGTTGGCACAGCCACCCAAAACTCCCCAAAACACCAGCTGGACAATGGAAGGACGCACCAGCTGCAACGAGCGTCGCGATCCTAAAAATAACCATACTCCAGCCATTTGGTTGCTTTTAAAATCATGCCAAAAATTAATGGAGGGTTTAAAGTCGATCATAGGAGGTCAGGGAGATAAATAGCTCGCTCAAGTGTTGAATAAGTGTATGTCTGATAATAGTTTTATCAATGCCAGTTGTTACATATATAACAAATCCTTGATTAATTTAGAAGCAGTTATCATATTAAGCTACAAGTTCATGCTGAAAATATGCATCAAAACGGCAAGCATCACCTTGCCACTGATGATCTGGCTGTTTGCCCGCCAAAAAAACCGCCAGACGCGGACGTTTTACCACCACCCGTTTTGCAATATCCTGTGCCAGTTCCAGCAGATGATCGCCCAGATCCATTTCTCCATCTTCTGGCAGTAGCAGGTGCAAGAGCTGCATCTGCTTTTTGACCTGTGCCTTCTTTTTGGGCGCTTGCTGGTTCTGGTCACGCTGTGGAAACATCGGGTCCAGATACACCACATCGACCAGGTTTTTCTGTTCCACCCGGGATTTTAAATAATCTGCCGAGTCAGAAAAAACCAGATGAATACGCGCAACCACCTGACTCAAAAAGGTATCCTGACGGGCACGGATATGGCTGTCTTCCAGCAGGGTAAATAAAATCGGGTGCCGCTCTACCAGAGTGACTTGGGCACCTAAATGTGCCATTAACAGGCTGTCATGACCCAAACCCGCCGTCGCATCAATCAGAAACGGTTTTTCTGCCAGATTACAGGCACGGGCGATCATTTCCGACTTTAAAGATGCACGCTTTAAACGGGCCGTTTCGGCCTGCCAGTCAGGCTGCATTTTCATGCCATTGGCACATAGCCACAAGCCGTCCACATCGACACACAGACCAAGCTCGGGATGTAAACGGAGAAAGCGAGCATTTAGTTGTTCTACTGTTACAATTTCAGTCTCTACTCCACGAGAAGAAAGCACAGCCTCAAAGTGCTGTGCTTTCTCTACATGGTCAGATTCGGTATAGAGACGAATCTGGTTTACCATAATGTCCAACCTGTATAGGCAAATAACAAGATCAGCAGCCCGGATACAATCCGGTACCAGGCAAAGATCATGAAATCGCGTTTGGCTACATATGCCACCAAAGCACGGATTAATAGCAAGGCCGAAACAAAGGACACCAAAATCCCGACTGCCAGCACGACCCAGTCTTCGGTGGTATGGAAAACCCCATAGCTTTGATACAGGTCGAGCAGACCCGCCCCCACAATCACCGGAATTCCCAGAAAGAAAGAAAACTCGGTTGCCG
Source organism: Acinetobacter sp. S4400-12 (assembly GCF_024129495.1). Lineage (NCBI taxonomy): Bacteria > Pseudomonadati > Pseudomonadota > Gammaproteobacteria > Moraxellales > Moraxellaceae > Acinetobacter > Acinetobacter sp. S4400-12. Next base: position 54,153 of record NZ_JAMXYB010000009.1, read on the forward strand.
CCTTACGCGATACACCGAGGAACATCGCCCCAATAATGGTCGCACCCGAGCGTGAAGTGCCCGGTATCAAGGACAAAACCTGAATCAGTCCGATCCAGACCGCATCTTTAATAGTCAGATCTTCCACCTCTTTGGCGCGCACCTGCGGAGGATTCTTTTCGATCCAGATAATGATCAGGCCACCCACAATCAGCCCAATGGCAATCGCAATATTGTTAAATAACAGCTCTTTGACAGTTTGTCCCAAAGTCAGACCGACCAGCACAATCGGAATAGAAGCCAGTATCAATCCAATACCCAAACGGCGTCCCTGAGGTTCGCCACTTACAATCCCGGTCGCCGCACCCCAGAGTCGGGTCCAGTATTCATAAATAACTGCAGCAATTGCTCCCATCTGAATGGCAATCACAAATACATCACTTTTTTCTTTGCTCCAGAAGTTCATTAACTCTGAAGCCAAAATCAGATGCCCAGTACTGGAAATAGGCAAAAACTCGGTAATACCTTCGACTATACCCATGATTGCCGCTTTGAGCAGCAGTAAAAGATCCATGCTTAATCCTAATTAATTATGCTTTGCCTTGTTCTGGAATTTTTTTCCACGCGTTCTCACGTAAATAAACAGGTAATGCTAATTCTGCACTGACCCAGTTTTCATTTTTTGCTGCCGCACGTGCAATGACTGCAATATCCTGTGCAGTTGCACTCACTGTTTTATAATCAGACTGTTCATTTTGAACCAGCTCGACACCTGAACCTACTGGCATAAATATGGCAGCCTTAGCCCCATCGGCATAACTTAATAATTGTTCTTCATGGACTGGCTGCATAATGCCTGCATCATCAAGCCGATAGCTAGCAATGTAAACTTCGTTCATGCGCGCATCCAGCACAGCAGAGACTTCGGTTAGCCCCTGCAAACGATAAGCTGCCTGTGCTAAAGCCTGTAAAGTCGAGACAGGAATCACTGGCAAGTCATTTGACCAGGCCAGGGCTTGAGTCACTGCTGCATTAATCCGGACGCCACTAAATGAACCCGGTCCACGGCTAAAAGCAATCGCGGTGAGATCAGCTACAGCTAGTCCCAACTCGTTCAAGCCTTGTTCAATCATGGGAAGAATGGTTTGCGTTTGTGCCTTGGCGCGCGCATCCAGCTGAAAAAATAACGTTTGAGTATCATCAATCACAGAAACGGAACACTGCTCATTGGCAGTTTCCAGTGCCAGCACTTTCATGCACACCCTTATTCAGAGAATATAAAAACGCAGATATAATACTCCACTGCTATCTTCTAGGCGAGATTTTCACGAGCAGGATACAAAAATGCCTAGAAAAATCTAGGCTTATTGGAGAGTATGCTTATCCTTTTGTGCTGCGAACAAAGCGATGCCTGATCCACAGCCCAATCTATTTATGACGTGTTAACAGCTCTAAGTTTGATAAAATTTTGAATTAGAGCTGAACTTCTTCCAGAGCCTGGAATTTCGGAAAATGCCCGGCATAATGCATCGCGCTCATTTTCAGCTTTTGAATACTGGCTTCATCCAGAGTCTTGACAACCTTGCCAGGAGATCCCATCACGACCGAATTGTCAGGAATTACTTTGCCTTCCGGAATCAAGGCATTGGCGCCAATAATACAATTCTTACCAATCACTGCATGGTTCAGGATCACGGCCTGAATCCCGATCAGGCTATTCTCGCCAATGGTACAGCCGTGCAACATCGCCTGATGACCAATGGTGACATAATTGCCGATATGCATCTCAATGCCCGCATCAGTATGTAGCACAGCATTTTCCTGTACATTGGTAAAATCCCCCAAATGAATTTTACTGTTATCTGCACGGACCACTGCACCAAACCAGATGCTAACCTGCTTGCCGAGTTCGACCTGCCCGATCACTGTCGCAGTCGGGGCAACCCAACCGTCCCACGGTTGATGCAGTGCTTGAGGCATATGTCCCTGAAACTTGTATAACATGGCTGAAATCCTGTTCAATAGTTAAAAAATTTGGAGCGTGTAAACACAGGTGAATTCAGTAAAAATGGCCAGTCTTTTTTATAATCCAAACCATACTGAAATAATGAAATCAACATACGCGCCGTCAGGCCCCAGACAATTTCATTCTCCACCCGCATACTCGGAAAATATAAGGACTGCTGAGCAAAGCGCACTTCATAAGGTATCGGCTGGGCATCCAGCAAATGCTGTAAAGAAACAAAAAATATCCGGTCAATTTCTGAAGGTTGAGCAATCAGCTCAACCTGTGGTGGAATCAGTCCGACAATCGGTTTGACCAGCATGCCATTTCGGGCTTTTTGCATGGGCAGGTCACCCATTAAATGTACATCAAAAGGGCTGAGTGCCGTTTCCTCATAGGCTTCTCGCAGAGCCACGACAATATTACTGGTATCCTGTGGATCACGTTTCCCGCCTGGAAAGGAAACTTCTCCGGCATGACTATTCAGATAAGCCGAACGGCGTGTCAGTAATACTTTGGGATTAGCTTCATCTGTAATAGCAATCAACACAGCAGCATGTGCAATCTGAATACGTTTGGAAAAACGTAAACGTTGCTGTAACTTTTGTGTCAATTCCAGCTCATGCATTGATTTTTCTCCTGATAAGGATGATTTCATCATAGCTGATTTTTGATTCAACTGGATAGAAATGATGCCAAAATTTGATTTTTCAGTTATCCTGACCTTACCCAGTATCATTGATGATGAATATGAACTTCTGTGTGAATTGTGGACATACGACAACAGATAAAATTCCTTTAGGCGACCAGCAGCTTCGCAAGGTATGTACCACCTGTGGATATATTCATTACATCAACCCCAAAATTATTTGTGGTGCCTTGGTGGTCTGGGAAAACAAAGTCTTGCTCTGCCGCCGTGCAATCGAACCACGTTATGGTTTATGGACTTTACCCGCCGGCTATATGGAACTGTTTGAGACCATGGAACAAGGGGCAGCGCGAGAAACTCGTGAAGAAGCCGAGGCTGAAATCGAGATTGAACAGTTGTACTGTATGTATAATATTCCGCGGATTGGCCAGATTTATGTCCTGTTTAAGTCCACCCTGCTTAATGGAAAATTTGGCGCGGGTGAAGAAACCATCGAAAGCCAACTGTTTGAGGAAGAAAATATTCCCTGGTCGGAACTGGCCTTTCCAAGTGTAGAGCAGACACTTCGGCATTATTTTGAAGACCGTAAAACTCATCATTTCCCGCTGCATCTGGAAACTCTCGGTACACGTCTGGATCACACCGGTTAAATGATAAAGTCGGAAAATCAGTAAAAAATTTGGCTTAAAATGAAGCGTGATCAGTAAGAAACCTTAGAAATATTTTTTTATTTTCCCTAACAAACGCTTATTTTTCTAATATATTCAAAAACTTGAATTAAATAAATTATTTTTTCAGCAAAATAAAAACCTCTCATCTACACCAAAAATCTCTGCAAAAGCCAACATCTGTTCTTAGCTTTTATGGATGTCAAAACCGCACTATGACCCTCAACTCTTACACTTATTCTAGAAACCGTCATTTTTAATATAAGTCCACTTTATATTTCAAAATACAGTGGTACTTTCTGGATCGAATTATAAATGAGGTTTTTGAACAGCTACTTTCAGGAACCTCAAACAAAAAATGCCAGTCAATTTTTTTTCACTGACTGGCATCCTGCTTTAAGACAGGTTACTTATCTATAACTTTTATTATCCATTGGTCTTCGCCTTAACCTGATAACACTCAGCCAGTCTAAAAGAGACTTCTCCACCACTATATTTCGCCACCTCGATATCAGCAGGGCTCTCATCCGTATTATTGTTATTATAAATTTTCTGGAAGCTGGCATAGGTATTGGCCCAACCAACATTTTCTCCAGCAGAGTTAGCGAAACTGACCCGTCCTGTTTGTCCAACTGGTGTACTCAGCACATGGTTTAAATTCAGTAGCGCTCCCCCGACCACAATCAGATCAGCTGAATTACTTGAACCTTGAATACTCGAGTTCAGTCCAATCAAGGCTCCATTCAATGAAGCAAACACCGGATCTGCGAAGATCAAACGCATGGATACCGTTTTATCCTGGGTAAAAGCACGCCCCAAAGTCCCGAGTCGGTATTGTTGCACGCCTCTTTCATCCAAAAGATTATTTGCCAAGATGTCCCCTATACAACCATTCACTGGATCAGTCGAAAGTTGGGTGGCTGACTGACGGTTGGTACGCACATTGCCATTACTGTCAATCATAATTCCGACTGTCACCGGATCAACACTGCTCTCTGTAAATTTAAACTCCAGATTACCGTACATTGGAAAGATATAGCTCTCTCCTGGGCGAACATTTTCAACTGTTTTAAAAACCTGCCGGTCCAGATAACTGATTGGATAAATCTTATAAAGATCTACGCTTCCCCTATAATCTTCACTGTCCGCATTCATACGCCATAAGCCTAAGCTTGCACGGTCATTGTCATCTAAACTGGTTTTACCAGTGATCAGTTTATAGAAATTTTCTTTTCCAGCCATCACATAATCACTGAGCAAACGCCCCTGATAAACCTCAAGTTGGCTCTCATTATTTGCCTCTTTATGCCCAATATTCATTTTATAATTTGAAATAGTCTTAGTTGCAGGGTGAATCCATGAGGTCTGAGGATTTGCGGTCATCTGCTGGGGTTTGACTTTACGGATTAACTCGGCATTGATTCCTCCGAGTGAACTCAGATTACTATCAGCAAGCTTTAACTGGCTATCGCGCCATTGCAGTCCACTGCCGAAAGTATAGCCTTGACGATCGGTAATCAACATGAAATGACCAAACAAGTATTTATTTGTTTTATCTTTAATATCACAACTTGGTTTATTACATCCCGTCAGGCCATCTGAACCCGAGAACTGATTGCCGATAATCCCGGATGTGGAGAATAAAGAAAATTCTGGCTGATAGACCGCAGCATTGGCAATATTGGCTAACTTTTCCACCACCTTAAATGCCTGCTCATCACTAATCTTGCTAATATCCAGTGCCGGTTTCAGGATTTCTACAAAGTCAGTATCCGTCAATTTAATATTTTTGCTGAGCTGATCCAGGGCTTTACGACTATCTTCGATATAGAGCGGCTGTACATCTGTCGGATTATAAATATTCCCTTGATCTAGTGCCATGGTCTGCCAGATTTTCACCAGTTTCATCGCTACCTGAACCGTGGCATCCGAAGGTTTCAACTCATATACAGATCGGCCAGTAATACCTTTGGCAATATCCAGAACACCCAAGCGTGGAAGCTGGCTGGTCGTGCTCAAGCTCAGAAACTCACCCAGTTTAATTGATCCAAGCTCAATCTTACGTCCACCATGACTCTCAATATAAAATTCCACATGATCTGTTTTCCGGCAGCTTCCTGAAGCCACTCCATCGCGTACATTAAACAAAGTAATAAACTTATTTTCTTTGTCTCCGCTACAATTAAAATTCAGACCATCTAATGGATATTCAAGCCCCCATTCCAGACAGTTACTTGCTGTAGGATTACAAGAGCCGTTGGTTGTCGCTTCCTCGGGTTCTGGTATGACGTTGGCGCTTTCTCCTCCGCAGGCGGTTAAAGCCATCACCAGGGTAGTTAAAGCAAATGGATATAATAAATTCTTTTTCATTTTTTTTTACTCAAATTATCCTTAACGAATTGCGACCAGTTTTAATTGTCCGTAATTAGTGAGCTGCTTGTCTTCAATATCAATCGCTGAAGCTAATGGCGTTAATAACAGATAACGAGCCTGTTCTGGGACCTGGATAATCCCTTCAATATACTCATGTCGTATAATATTCGCTGCTTGTTGCTGACTTTTAAAGCCCCCTGCTCCTTCGAGTACACAAGCTTTCTGATCTAAAAATACTGCAAATGGCCAGTAATAAGCAGGATTATGCTGGCGCGCTGCATAAGACTGAATCTGTACATTTTTAATACCCGGATCAAGCCTCACTATTTCAAAATCAAACTCATCCGCCTTTAAAGGTGCGCGTGGCCATAAATTGATACGTTTACCTACAATCATGTGTTTGGCCTGCTGAACTTTTTTATGCTTAAAACATTGCTGTCCCAGACTCTCAACAGTTTCTGACTGTGAAATACGATAATAGCTTTGCGCAAGTGTAATAGGAGCCGTATCTACACTCGGACCAGCAAATAAAGATTTTAGAATAGACTGCCCAACGCCTTTCTCACGCTCAACCGTTTGTATTCGGGTTGATCCTATATTCTTATCCACCACTCCTTCCGGCATACTGTAAAAACGCTTTTTGCCTTCTAAATTAAACTCTTTGCTTTCCAGATATTCACTCTCTACATAATCCACGCCATCTATGTGACTAAATCCACTCTTTGGAGCTGGTGTGGGATGAGGAAGTGTGACAGCTTGCTGAGGTTTGGATTGAGATACATTGGAAGCTGAAAAACTTGTTACCTGTGTAGCTGCCTCTACCTCTGGATACCCGACTTTAGCTCGTAGTTGTACTGGTTGTACCAACCTCATTTCTGGCTCAGCCTTGGTCACATTATTTTCTGATGCACTCTGTGACTTCTGCCGTGCCTGTTGGGAAAGGACTTTGGGAGAAGAGTGAGATACTGGAGCAGTTTGAACTTTTTTTGTCTTAGTTTTCTGCTCATTCGCAGTACGCGGCACTACCAAAGGTCGGCCATCCGGACCAATGATGCTAATAAACTCTTTAGCATAGCTATACCATGACCATGATCCCAAACTCATGGCGAGTAATAGCCTTAACCCTGTCTTCCCTGCTTTCATCATATTTTTCTTACCAGCGTGTACGATAGTTCAAACCTAAAATAGTAATCTTGGTATCTGTTTTGACATTCAAGCCTGCATAAGGGTTGAGCAACAGGTTATTGACACCTGTCTGATTCGCCAGGCTACTGGTGTTGGCAGGAATGTTATCTTTACTGCGCAGAAAGCCAATAGATAAGTCCAGATCGGTATCAGCATCGAAACGGTAACCCAGACCTAGGCCAAATAACTGTGCCCCATTAATAGGAACCATCGTATTTCGTTTATCCTTAGGAATTGCACTGTTTCTTGGCTCATAGCCCGCACGTAGTTTTAAACGGTCGGTTGCTGAATATTCTACTCCTATGCCGAAGTTCCACGGCGATTCAAATCCTAAAGGCAAGGCAAGCGAAGAATCCGTGACATGCGGGGATAAAAGTTTGGCAATTTTTAAAGCAGAAATACTACGATCAAATTCAAATTTAAACTGCTCCCATGCTTTATAGTCAGTCCAGCCAATATCAAGATTAACTTGTAAATCCGGCATGAGTTTATATTTAATACCGGCCTGAAAGTGGGCTGGATATTCAAAATCCATGGCCACCAGCCCTGATTCACTGCTAGGAATATAATTGGGAAAGCCCAGAATCGCAGCCAGGATCTGACCGGTTGGTGAAGTCATTAATCCCCGAATCAATTCCTGAGGTGCTTTAGCATTATCAATATGATATTTGCCCTTTAAGCGCATTTTTGCCGCGCTTTGATAAACCATACCAAAACTAAAGTCTTCCGTTGGCTCCCATAAGATACCCAAGTTATAACTTGGACTGAGGTTCTGCTCCAGTGCCAGCTCCATTTGGCCAAATTTACCAAATGGATTCATCCCCTCTTCAGCATTACAGATTCCGAGTAATAAAATATCGGTAATGATGTCGGAGTTTTCTTTAAATGGTGTACATACGACTTCATCAATCATACGTAACATGCCGATCAGCTCATTCGGAAAACGTAAATCTGTTTTCATGGCAACGGCCTGATAAGACATTCCCACAGATGCCCCAATCGAAAGCTGGTCATTAATCTCATAACCAATGGATGGGGACAGATAAGTGATCCTTTCCAAAGCGACCTGCTGTCCCATAAAGTTGGCGGGATTACCATCTTCATGGCCAAAACCTGCAATTAAAGGTGCATATACAGCTGTAGCATAGGTTGCTTTCGATCCAGGTGGATTATAAGCGACTCCCATCGTCGGTGCCGCAATCGGCAAACCTTCTCCCAAATCCACCATTTTTTTCAGAATAGGCACATACAGGCTGACATATTCTACATCGCCGTTAACTGGTCCCTTGAAGTCGGTACACAGGTCAGATGAAACTTCTGGTCCGTCGTGACAGACTAGAGGATCATCAGAATAACCGAAGACGTTATAGCCTGCTGGAACACTAAACTCACGCTGAATATTGAAATCTGCAATAATAATTTGTTGCTCGGTTTGCAGACCATCAATCTTGGTAAGTCCTGCCGGGTTAAAGTGAATGGCATTCACCCCTGGAGGGTCTGCAGTCACCGCATTCCCCATGGACAATGCACGCAAATCAACCGAAAGGTTGGTTCCCAACTGTGCAAAGGTATAACTTGAACAGCCCGCAAGAATAATTCCTGTTAATAACGGGCTGAGTCGAATATTCTTCATACGACAGCCCTCTTAACTGATTTTCTTGCCGAAACCTAAAATATCCAATGGGAAGGAAAGCCCCAACGAAACATCTGGTGCATCTTCTGTCAAACCCAAGCCCAAGGTTCCATTCACAATCGTTTCTGGAGACACCCGCACTCCTAGAGAAATTGCAAAAGTTGAACTGGTCTGATCTGCAGCCGAATAGCTCTCGCCCGTGTTATAGCTAAATTCTGCGCCCGTGTTAAAGCTTTGCTGATAAGACATGGTCATCGAAACATCATAATTAAATGAATAGGCAAAACCGAAAGCAAAACCACCGCTAATGCCTGGATCAAACTCTTCAATGATGCGTCGGCCGCGAATTTGGTTTAAACCGGATTCTTTGAATCCATAGTTTGCCGAGACGGAAGCAAAGAGAACCACCGGATCAATATACTTGCGCGTACTTGCACCTATACCAACAGAATAATAACCCTTACCTGCTGCCAGATCCGTTGCGGCATTAATTTCATAAGGACTTTCACCAGTTTTGGTCGAGATATTGCCAAATAAAATGAGTGGTAAACGGCCAGCTTTTAGCGGGAAGGGTTCCCATCGTGCGCCTAAATTAATATCTCCAAGTCCCGCCGTAGAGGTGTCTTTTAACAGATCACTTTTCGCCACCAAAGGTAAGGATGCTGTTAAAGTTAAATTATCTTTTAAACCATATTGAAAAGTGAATGTATTGGTCAGACTATGCGTTGCATTTTCCTGGACACGTAGCTGGTAAAGTTGGCCTTGCGCCATTTCCATATCAAGCTGAGTATCTCGATAATAGGTATAATCAATATCATAATAAGAGGAAATCTCACCTTTTTTAATCAGTGAATATTGACGCTCATTTGAAGTAAATACTTCTTCTAAATTTCCAGCCTGAGTAGTATCGCCCTCTTGTTGCTGTAAGGCTTGAGAGGCATTGGTGCTTTGTGTTGCCTGAGGTTGGGCTGGCGTTTGAGTTTCTACAGAGGCTGTAGTGTCAGTAGCTATTTCTTCCTGGACTATTTCATCTGCACCCAGCTTTACATCTTCAACAGAAGATGATTCAACTTGACTGGTTTGAGCTGCTGTAGCAGTTTCAATGACCTCTTCATCCACACTTTCATATTCACCCAATGCAGGTTCTTCAGCAGCAAATGCAACTCCCATTACCATTTGAATACTGAGTACCAAAAACGTCTTGTTCATCCATTTACCATTCATATCCATTTCACCATTTTAATTTTTATAGCCAGGTTCTGGTTTTATTTGTTTTTGTAATACAGCCTTAGGAAATTATATTGATATTCCCCAAATTGCTCTGATTCTGTATTGCGATTACGGTCCATACGGATTGTTGAAGCTTTATCAGCAATTTTATCCATATAAAATTGTGGATACTGCAGGTCAACCAAGGCATAACGGTTAATCGTTGCATCCTCTACATGCCGCATATCGGTGTCTTTTAAGGTCAAGAAATTTTTTCGATATTGTTCTGGCACATTAATTAAATAGAGAGTGTTATTTTCCCAAATATCTTTAAAACGCTGTACATCAAAACTGATATTCCCCAATGCCGGATCAGCTACATAAACCCGTCCATCTTTATAAGCTTTATAAACAACGAAGTGCTTAAATCCTGCATAAGAAATAGGCACAATTGCAGGCTGCCCCTGTTTGACCAAATCGTCGAACTCACCACGATACCCCCCGCTTTCCAAACCTAAAGCAGCCACAAAACGCTTCATATCAAGAAGAGAAAAGCTACGGCGCTCAATGATTCTGTCTGTTTCACCAAATTTGATCAGACCATTCATCACCTGCTCTTCATCTAATTGTGTGCCTACATAACCATTCAGCAAGGTGGTGAGTGCAGCGGAACCGCAGCTATAATCATAAGCTTGGCGTACAATTCCCTGGAACTGCTCGAAAATAGCAGGTTTGACTTCTACCGGTTCACGGTGCATACGCACAAAAGAATCATTTCGTGAATCAAGAACTTCAGTATAGTGAACAGCTCCCTGCGGCTGTTTTTTAATATCCAGAGCTTCTTTGGCAGCGTAATATATCAATGCCGAGCCCAACGCAATCTCTAACATATTTATTAACTTTTCTTATCATCAGCAGAATATGCTTACTTTTATTTTTATAGAGTATTCACTCTACTTCCTTGTAACTAGCAAGATACCTTTTTTTTCAAAAAAAAACAGCATTTTTTTATTTTTCAGATAAATATTTATGCGTAAAAAAAGCGCGTGTAAACACGCGCTTTTTTATGCAATATTAACGACCAGAAATCGTAATAACTGCGCCTTTTGTATATGTGCCAGCAGTTGGCGAATAATAAGTTTGAAGACCTTGGACTTCCATATCACCAATTGAACCTGCGGTGCGGCTACCTAAATGGATGCCTTTAATATATTGGTCTTTTGCCCCCGTATCATTACTTACGATACGGAGATGTGCAGCCTTACCGACCGTGGTAGAAGGGCCAACATAAGCATCATTAAATACGGAGATATTTTGACTAATGGTTAAATCTTTAGAGTTTGCATCAGCCACTTTGATACTCTCGATAAAGATTTCACCCGCTTCTTGAGGAGCTACAGAAACAGTATTACCGCCAACTGTAACCTCGCCAATAGATTTACCTTTTGTCGAGTTATCAAGGATACCTAGGTTTTTGATTTCCAGACCGCCCACCATTGTTGTATTTAACTTGATCATTGCACCTTGAGGAGCAGCACCGACCTGAATATTCGCATCCATTGTACCGGTTACGATTTCCAGGCCACTTAAAATCGCATTATAATTGCTTGTAGAAGCACCACGACGGATAGAAGTCGCACTTGCATCTGGCATAGCATTCGATGCAGCTACACCAATTTCACCAATATTAATCTTTAAACCTGAAACTTGCGCAGCAATATTTAAGAATGCCCCACCATTGGCAGTATTACCCGCATCCGAGTCAATCTGCAAATCAGCCAAGTTCTTAGACGCCAACAGGGAGTCATAGTTTGCACCAATGACGAGACCATGATTTTCATTTACGCTGCCGGCCTTGCCATCACCTTTAATTACAATGGCACCCGCTGTAGCTGTTCCACCCGCAGGGCTAGTATCTAAACCATCATTGTCATGAATAAAAAGTTTATCAATTTCAATTTTTGAAATACCGATCCCGATATTGATACCATCTTGACCCGTTGTGGCGCTAAGAGATGCATCATCCATGGCTTGCATCGCCATCGCATTTGCACTGAAAGCAATTGAAGTCGCTAAAGCTAATTTAGTGAATTTTTTCATTGTTTACTCTCCCAAGAGTACTATTTTTTTTGGTTGTGAATCACTCAGTGTTCAGGTTGTATTTTTTTATTTTCTAACAACCCAAAACATCTTTCCTTGAGTAATTTTGCTCGCCCACTTAACTTAGCGTTGAGGCGGATTTTGATCAACTGTCGTTGGTCGCAATCTACGGCTTACCGACAAACGGTATTTGGCGATTTAAAAGTATTTTTTGTGCTGCTTGATATAAAATAACAGGTCATCTCGAAATCTATTAATTTGCATGACCAAGACCTTGTATCAACGTCCTTTAAAAGTTCTATCTCCTTTGCTTGAAGATATGCTGTCTACATTAAACAGCCTAGATCATCTGGTCTATTTAAATAATGATGGCCAACCTTTTATTGCCTGCTGTGCACGGGAATATTTTATTGTTCAGGCTGAACAAGTGAGGGGATTTAAAAGAATCGGTATTGATCAATATCACCCTCATAATATGAAATTTGATATAAATTTCCTTCATGATCAGCATACAATGACAAATGAAACGAATAGTTTTTCAGGAGGCTATGTCGGTTTTATTGGCTATGATTATGCTGCTCAACAGCAGGTTGATTATCCAAATAAATCCCAGCCTGCTTTATTTTTAGGTCAATTTAACTCTTATATTAAACCGATTGCCGGGGACTGGATATTTTATAGTGATGATCCTCAAGCAGACGAGATGTTTAATTATATTCAGCTCCTTTTAATTCAGCCCTCCCATCTGCCAGAACTTCAACTTAAAAACCTCTGTCAACCACGCTGGAATAAATCTACCTATGATCAGGCATTTCAAAAAATTCAGGATTATATTGTTGCTGGTGACTGTTATCAGATTAACTTAACCCAAGAGTTTGTGGCTCAGGCCGAAGGCTCATTATTAGCAACTGCCTCAAAATTTTGGCAACTGACTGATGCACCGTATTCAGGGTATTTAAAAATTAACGATTTTGAATTATTAAGCTGTTCGCCCGAGCTGTTTATTGATTTTGAAGCGAATCGCAAAATCATCACCAAACCGATCAAAGGCACTATGCCACGCTATAGTGATCCAGTTCAGGATGAACAATCGAAACAAAGATTACAATCTTCAAAAAAGGATATGGCAGAAAATGTCATGATTGTTGACCTGTTACGTAATGATCTGAGTGTTTATGCGGAAACAGGTTCAGTTAAAACACCAAAACTTTTTAATATTGAAAGCTTTAATCAAGTACATCATATGGTGAGCGAGGTGGAAGCAAAATTGAAACCTGAAGTAAACCCTTTTGAGGTACTAATGTCTGCCCTTCCCGGCGGCTCAATTACCGGTGCTCCCAAAATTCGTGCCATGCAGATCATTAAAGAACTAGAAGGTGCTCCGCGCGGTGCCTATTGTGGCTCGATGGGGTATTTTAATCAGGATGGTACAGGCTCCTGGAATATTCTGATTCGCTCCATTCAGAAGTACCAGCAAGATATTTCCTTATGGGCAGGCGGCGGTATTACCATTGCCTCTGATTGTGATGCTGAATATCAGGAATGCTTTGATAAAGTTTCAGCCATGATAGATTTATTAAATACCTGGTATATGCCCAATCTACAAAAAAGCGAATCCTGAGATTCGCTTTTATTAGATTCAAATTTTGTCTCACTCTCCTGTTAGAAAAGACAAGAGTTTGTGTTGATAAAAGGAAGATTAAAAGAGATAGAATCAGGCCAAAATATCATTTTTCAATGTATTGACTAAACGCTGATTTTGCTCATCCGTTCCAATAGTAATCCGTAGATACTGGTTAATCCGCGGTTTATTAAAGTAACGTACAATAATACCTCGTTCACGTAATTCTGCTGCTAATTCACTCGCATCTTTTGTAGGCAAGGTTACAAAAATGAAGTTGGCACTCGATGGTAAAATTTTAAATCCGATTTCAGTTAATTGGGCAATCAGCTGTTCACGACTGGCTATCACCTTCTGATTTTGTGCTTCAAAATAAGCCTGATCTTCAAAAGAGGCTACTGCCGCAGCTATGGCAAAACGATCCATCGGATAAGAGTTAAAACTGTTTTTTACTGCTTCCAGTGCTGCAATTAAGTGTGGCTGTGCAATGGCAAAACCCACACGTAAGCCTGCAAGCGACCGAGATTTCGACGTTGTTTGACAGACCACCAAGTTTTCATATTTCTCCACCAGACTGACGGCAGATTCAGCACCAAAATCCACATAGGCTTCATCAATGACAACCACGGAGTTTGGATTGGCCTGAAGTACTTCTTCAATCGCTGCCAAGCCTAAGGCAATACTAGTTGGCGCATTTGGATTGGTGATGATAATCCCACCATTTGGCTGTTTATAATCATCTACCACAATCTCAAAGTCATCATTTAATGGCAGAGCCTTGGTTTTCACCCTAAAGAATTGACTGTAGACCGGATAGAAACTGTAGGTAATATCCGGGTAAAGCAAGGGCAACTCTTGCACAAAAAATGCTTTAAAAATATGCGCAAGCACTTCATCAGAACCATTACCCACAAAGACATTTTCAACAGCGACATTTTGCTGTTTTGCAATGGCCTGTTTGAGTTCGGCAGCATCTGGATCTGGATATAAACGTAATACATCTGCTGAATTGGCTAACACTTTTTGCACCGCTTCCACCACTTTTGGAGAAGGCGGATATGGGTTTTCATTGGTATTTAATTTTAATAAATTTTGGATTTTGGGCTGCTCCCCTGGTACATAAGGCTCTAGCTCACATACTTCAGGGCTCCAAAAACGCATTTGTTCTGTAGTGATATTTGACATTTTCTTTCTCTTTATACTCAACTTACATCAGGGTAAGCCCTCTCTCTTCAGAAGAGGGTTTGGGAGAGATAAACGCCCAACTGAGAAATTATTTGTATTCTCCCTCATCCTAACCTTCTCCCTGAGGGAGAAGGGGTTTGGTATTGTTTTAGAATGTGGGGAAAACTCGATTATTGATAACGATAGCGTGCTGAACGTGCGTGAGCATCCAGATTTTCTTGCTGTGCCAAGATATCAGCGGTTTTGGCTAGGATTTTCACACCATCTTCAGAGCACATAATCAGGCTGGAACGCTTTTGGAAATCGTAGACACCCAGTGGTGATGAAAAGCGTGCTGTACCTGAGGTTGGCAAGACATGGTTCGGTCCTGCACAGTAGTCCCCAATCGCTTCTGGAGTATAGCGCCCCATAAAGATGGCACCCGCATGGCGAATATCTTCTGCCATTGCCTCAGCTTCATCTAAGCACAGCATTAAATGTTCAGGCGCAACTTGGTTAATCAGCTCAGCACCTTCAGCACGGTCTTTGACTAAAACCAATGCACCACGGTTATCAATTGAAGTTCGTGCAATATCTGCTTTTGGCAGTGCTTCTAAATGTTTTTCAATCCATTCTCCGACTGCATTTAACAATGCTTCATCTGGCGTAATGAAAACGGCTTGTGCCACAGTGTCATGCTCAGCTTGTGACAATAAATCCATTGCCAACCATTCAGCATTATTTTCGCCTTCTGCATAGACTAAAATTTCAGAAGGTCCTGCAATCATGTCAATGCCAACTTGACCAAACACTGCTCGTTTTGCCGCAGCGACAAAACGGTTTCCCGGTCCTGTGATTTTATCAACAGAAGGAATGGTCTCTGTACCATAAGCCAAGGCTGCCACGGCTTGTGCGCCACCAATGGTAAAGACGCGATGTACACCCGCCAAATAGGCTGCTGCAAGGACTAAAGGATTCAGTTCACCATTCGGTGCAGGCACCACCATCACAATTTCAGACACACCCGCAACGTGTGCAGGTATAGCATTCATCAGCACAGAAGATGGATAAGACGCCAGACCACCAGGCACATAAATACCCACACGATCCAGTGGTGTAACTTTTTGACCGAGTGTGTTACCCAAGGCATCAATATAGGTCCAGCCGTCCTGTTTCTGGGCCTGATGAAATTCGCGGATACGGCTCGCAGCCAGCTCCAGCGCCTCACGGACTTCTACAGTTAAACCCTCAAATGCCGCTTTAAGTTGTTCCTGAGTCAGTTCCAGATCTGAAAATTGATGCGCTGGATGTCGATCGAACTGCTGAGTAAGTTTAAGAACATGAGCATCACCATGCTGACGTACGTCTGCAATGATTTGGTCTACGGTTTTTAAAAGTTCAGGATCACTCACTGTTTCAAAAGCCAACAAGTCAGCAAAAGCCTGCTTGAAGTTCTGATCTTGAGTCGATAAACGTCGCATCAATTTACCCACAAGGTTGATATGGAAAAGATTAGTTTACCTTGTTTCCATGTGATTGTGGACAAGATAACATCGGCATTTCAACTTGAACTGATTGGAAATTACTTTTACTCTTGCCAAAATCGGGTACTCAGTGCTGACATCCGGGTGGTCCCAATCATTATCATGCTGGAGCAGCCAATTTAAAGCGCCATGTTGTTCAAGTACAATCGATGAATTTAATCCTGCAGGTGCCTGTTATTGTTTCAGTCTTGCATCGACACATGCCCAGTTATAGCAATAGATTAAATCAGCTTCTCAATCAATGGTAGCCAATCAATATAAGCGACCGATTCTAACTGTAATCTGGAAAAAGACTCCTGTTTGCTTTGTTGCAGCATTTTCACTAGATTCTCCCTTACCTATAAAATATTTTTAAAGCATCTTGCCTCTATCAAGTTGGCCGGTATCAATTTGTCGCGGACTTATCTTGACTTAGGGGTTCTGATCCAAATATAAAAAAACCGCCCTCAAGGGGCGGTTCTTCATGGCATGGAACTAGGCTTTTTTTGCCTGCTCACGTGCTTCAACGGCTTGTTCTAGCTGTGTCAAAATCGGATTCAATAATGTTTGCTTACGCTTAAAACTGGCTTTATTGACAATCAGACGTGATGATACTTTGCAAATCTCCTCCAAAGGCTCCAGGCCGTTGGCACGTAGCGTATTGCCAGTATCCACTACGTCAACAATGTAATCGCCCAAACCGACCAATGGAGCAAGCTCCATTGAACCGTAGAGCTTAATGACGTCCACTTGTTCGCCAAGGCTGGCATAATATTGACGGGTCAGATTTACATATTTGGTGGCAATTTTTAAACGGCCTTTCGGTCGAACCATGCCCACTTTACCCGCAGTCATGAGTTTGCAGTTGGCAATCTTTAAGTCCAAAGGCTCATAGACATTTTGCGCACCATGCTCCATGAGCACATCCTTACCCGCAACCCCAATATCTGCTGCACCATTTTCCACATAAGTCGGTACATCAGAGGCACGTAAAATCAGAATACGTACCTGCTTATGGGTAGTTGGGAAAATCAATTTACGCGATTTATCCGGATCTTCAAGTAAATTAATCCCTGCTGTTTCAAGCAGCGGTAAAGTTTCTTTTAAGATACGGCCCTTGCTTAGTGCTAAAGTTAAACCATGATCAAAATTGCCCATTACGTCAAAGTTTGGATCATCGTTTCTCATTTCGCTCATTCACTTACTCGCTTAATTTGGGCGCCTAGACCTTGTAGTTTTGCTTCGACTTCTTCATAACCGCGATCAATATGATAAATACGGTCAATCAATGTTTCCCCTTCGGCCGCCAATGCTGCTAAAACCAAAGAAAAAGAAGCACGTAAATCTGTCGCCATGACTGGTGCAGCAGATAATTTTTCCACACCTGTGACTACAGCATCATTACCTTCGACCTGAATATTTGCACCCATACGGGCCAATTCAGGTACATGCATGAATCGGTTTTCAAAAATCGTTTCAGAAATGGTGGCAAAACCCTGAGCAATGGCATTCACAGCCATCAATTGTGCTTGCATATCTGTCGGGAATTCTGGATGTGGCAAAGTACGAAAGCTGACGGCTTTTGGACGTTTACCCATCATGTCCAGCTCAATCCAGTCATCACCACGGGTAACTTCTGCACCCATTTCCTCGAATTTTTCCAATACCACTTCCATTAAAACTGGATCAGTATGCGTGGTCTTCACACGGCCCCCAGTGATCGCCGCAGCCGCCAGATAAGAGCCCGTTTCAATACGGTCTGCAACTACCGAATATTCACAGCCGTGCAGGCTTTCAACACCTGTGACAACAAGCGTATCAGTATCTACCCCTTCAATCTTGGCACCCATTTTGATCAGCATTTGCGCAAGATCAGTAATTTCAGGCTCGCGGGCTGCATTACGAATGGTGGTCACGCCTTCGGCTAATACCGCTGCCATCAGGATGTTTTCTGTACCACCCACGGTTACCATATCAAAAACGACTTCACCCCCTTTAAGGCGCCCAGCGACTTTGGCATTGACATAACCAGCTTCAACTTCAATTTCTGCCCCTAAAGCTTCAAGGGCTTTTAAATGCTGGTCGACTGGACGTGAACCAATCGCACAGCCACCCGGTAAAGAAACTTTTGCACTGCCATAGCGCGCCAATAATGGACCCAGCACTAAAATAGAGGCACGCATAGTTTTTACCAGCTCATAAGGTGCAAACTGATTATTTAATGTAGACGTATCTGCAACGACCGTGTCGCCTTCATAGGACATAGTAATACCTAGGCCTGCAATCAGCTTGACCAGCGTCTTTACGTCTTTAAGGCAAGGTACGTTTCTTAATGTAATTGGAGAGTCAGCAAGAATCATTGCTGCCAATAAAGGAAGTGCCGCATTTTTGGCACCAGAAATGCGCACTTCACCTTCGAGCTTGATACCGCCCTGAATTAAAAATTTATCCATTAAATGATTAAGCTCCAAATAAGCTTGCTTTGCGCCATTCTTCTTTTGTCATCGCGCGAATTGTTACTGCGTGAACTGCACCACTGGCAATATGGGCATTGAGAGGAGCATAAACAGCTTGTTGGCGTGCAACTGGACGCTTACCTTCAAATTGATCATCCACAATACGGAGATCAAATTTTCCGCCCTGACCACTCACAGCAACATCCGCCTCGGGGAAAGCGGCTTTTAAAATTTCAGCGAGCTGTTCACTATTCATCACAAGACCTCTTATAAGGCTAAGGGTATAAAACCAGCCATTTTACTATAAATAGAAAAAATAGTTCATTAGTCTATCCATTATACGCATAAAAAAAGAGGCTTTTAAAAAGCCTCCTTCTTATATTGGGCTATTTAGCCCATTAAAACCTGCTGATGCAGGTGCATTTCCCGATAACGATCAATTTGTCGTTTTAATTTTTCTGTCAGCAGTTTAATTGAGGTATACATATCATCCGCATTGGCATGAGCAAAAAACTCAATACCGGGTAAGCGTATAATCGCTTCGGCAATATGATTGCTGCTGCCTTTTTTTGAGCGCTTGTCTATTTGATGATCTTTGGAGAGTTTTACCTGCATACTATTCACCTGATCGAGGTGTTTGGTCATTTGCGAAAACTGATTTTTTATACGCTCTTCAATTGCTGGTGTAATTGATAAATGATGTCCACGAATTGTTATTTGCATAATTCTATCCCTCACCTTCGTTAGGATTAGACGAGTCCCAGAAAATAACCTAATACGCTTATTCAACATATAAAATTGGGAATTAAATTATTTTACTGCGCCTCAAAATAAAATAGATTCATTACACGGTCATAATGAATCTTTAGAATAGTCAAATTTTTAAGCTTAGATCAAGACTTTTCGTTCAGAAGATGACGGGATATGTAACGATTCACGATACTTTGCAACTGTACGACGTGCTACATCAATACCATCTTCTTTTAATAAACTTGCAATGGCATTATCGGATAAAGGTTTACGTACATTTTCTTCTGCAATCAATTTTTTAATTTTAGCGCGAATGGCTGTTGAGGAAGCTTCACCGCCAGAAGTCGTACTGACATGACTTGAAAAGAAATATTTCAGCTCAAACAGACCACGCGGTGTCAGCATAAATTTATTGGTGGTTACACGAGAAACAGTCGATTCATGCAACTCAACTTCTTCCGCAATATCACGCAATACCAGCGGCTTCATGCCCTCTACACCAATTTCCAAAAATGCCTTTTGATGTTCAACAATACAGCAGGCCACTTTCAAGAGTGTTTTATGTCGTTCATCAATACTTTTAATAAAATTCTTTGCCTCCAGCATCTGGTTACGCAGATATTGATTATCCTCACTCTGATCGGCCCGACGGATCATATTGCTATAAAAAGAATTGAGTCTAAGCTTTGGCATTACATCCGGATTTAAAGCCACATGCCAACGACCATTTTTTTTCCTCACGACCACATCCGGAATCTGATAATTGCAGGTTTTATCCTCGAACTCCTGTCCCGGATAAGGTTTAAGTGTCTTAAGCAGATCAAGCGCACAACGCAGTTGATCCTGATTTAAACCGGTCTGTTTAATTAACTTCGGTAATTCATTACTAATGAGCAGCTCATAATGCTGCAATAATTTTATTGCATCCTGTCTACAAGGCGTAGTGACAGCTACACCTTCAAGCTGAATCAGCAGGCATTCTGCCAGATTCCTTGCTCCAACCCCTACTGGATCAAGGCGTTGAATATGTTTCAACACCACCGACACTTCATCTTCTTCAACCACTTCCTCATAATCCATAGAGGCAAGCAATTGTTGTACCGAGGCGGTAATCTCTGCAATGTCTGTATCTAAAAAACCTTTATTATCTAGCGAGTCAACAATACAGTAGGCAATGAGCTGATCAACCTTGGAAAAGTGTAAAAGATTAATCTGCTCAAGCATATGTTCTTGCAAGCTTTGCTGCCTCTGGCGATTATCCTCACGCTCTTCAAAATCCGCTGCGCTGAGACTGGTAGGTTGATGGGTATAAACATCATCCCAATCTGTATCAACTGGTAAATCATCAGGAAGATGATCTGCATTTAACGCATGGGTTAAATCTTGCTGATCCACATCAATCGTTGAGAGATTTTCAGTGATAATTTGCTCTTCAACTTCTTCTAGTAAAGGGTTACTGTCTAGTTGTAATTGTATTTCTTGTTCCAACTCCAGGCTGGATAATTGCAATAAGCGAATCGCTTGTTGAAGCTGCGGAGTTAAGGAGAGCGAGTTTGCAATTTTCAAGCCCACTGATAATTTCATGTACCCTCCTATTATAGAAATCTCATTTTATAAGCAATTTTTATGCCGTTTTATTTGTTATAGCATAGTTTTTATAAATTCCACACTCACCTTCACTTATTTATAGTTTAAAGATGAATACTCTCAACTCCTTTCTTTGCACTCTATTTTTCTCGCAGGACATCCAAACCATTGTTCTTATTTTTCTTTTTATAAAAAAGAAATCCCCCTGCTGATTAGCAGGGGGATTTTGAATAATGAGCTGGCGATGACTTACTCTCACATGGGTAACCCCACACTACCATCAGCGCAAAGAGGTTTCACTTCTGAGTTCGGGAAGGGATCAGGTGGTTCACTCTTGCTATGGTCGCCAGCACAACTGTTTATGGACTTGTTCGGGTCTTATCTGACTGCTTTGCAGTGTTT